>DATNQK010000716.1:0-6193 GCA_036704065.1 Stenomitos sp. | reverse complement strand
ACGCCTCCCGGTAGTGGATTGGCCCACCGCACCGCCATTTGCTTCCAGATCCGATGCTGGCCTAAACTCAGCCATCCATTCAGTTGATCGTAGACGGGAGCAATTTGGTCAAATAGTGCTTGAACCTGAGGTGCAGAGGTTTCGCCCATAGCATTGAATTTGGCGTAAATGGAAGAGGTGCCAGTTGACAAACTGTTTAACAGCGTAACTCAGTTTGATCGCACGCTTCAGCTTTAGCATTGGGTGCGGTGTTTTTAGTGCTGGTTGTTTCTGCCAATGTGCTTGCAATAGCACCTGATGGGACAAAGACGGGGGCGATCGCCTGTTGGAACCCTGCTGACTTCTTCTGCGAGATAAGGCAGCCGCATTGTGCCAGAGAGTTTAGGGATTACAGATTAAGGCTAGGTGCATGCCAGAGCAGGCGTTGAGCCTTCAAAATTTTCTTTCCAAGTTTTTTACGAAAGGTGTAGTAACTTGATTAAAGAATGTCGATATTAGCCGTTTAGATAGATTTACTTAGATTCAACCTATGAAACGAGCTTTTCGGAAATATCATCGCTTTCTTGCACCGATCATTTTCTTGCCGTTATTTCTCACCGTTTTGACAGGTATGGTGGCAACAGTGGCTGGAGAATGGTCCTTTAAGTTTGGTCTTTCGCGGAGTGTGCGGGGCTTTATGTTAGGACTGCATACAGGTGAGACCTTTCACTTAGAAGCAATTTACCCGATGCTTAATGGACTAGGTCTCATTGGACTTTTAGTCACTGGCATTAGTATGACAGGCCTATTTAAGGGTAAACAAATCAAACAAGCTCCCTCTGATCATCCTCGGTAGCCTTAGCATAAGACTCTAACGTTGGGGTCTTCAATACGGGGTTTGTGTTTCAGTTTGGTAAAGACGAACAAGCTGTAGGGTGCAGGTTATTACCCCTAAGTAGTCACTTGTACCTTGAATGCAGGTGACTACAAGATCACGGCTACGCTAAATTTACAGATCTCTTTCGTCTTAGGGTTCGTTGCCTTTGCCACAATGTTATCGATGCCTTTTAGGTCAGGCACTAATTTTTTGACTACAAATGAGGCATCAGGAGCTTGGGTAAGGCGTGCTCCCTTGAAAATGGTGTTGCCATTGTCTGTAATCACAACTGCCCATTTTTGCCCAATGATTTTGGGAACTTGATTCACTTCAAACTCAAGTTCAATTTTGGCATTGTTTTTTGCCGTTTTTAGCCTCCATTTGCTTCTGTTGCTACAAGTGCCGCGAAATTGCACAACTGAGGTTGCACTTTGGGCCTGAACCCAGGGTGAGGGTAGCAATCCAACTCCAGCAAACAGAAAAACGCTAGTGAGCGTCAGTCCTACTTTTACACAATGATTTTTTAACGTAGTCTGATTGACAATCTTATTTACTACTTTCATAGAGCATCTCCGTGAGGATTTTAAGGGAAGTGACACCTGTCCATCGGTAGATATTGATCAATCTAGGAACGAATTTAAGCGGTAATCATGGTATCAACCCTGATGATCCCGATTTTTACAGTCTTGCAAAGCCTATGCTGTGAACTTATGAGGACTCATGGTGCTGCTTTTCGTTCTCGATTTCTCTGTGATTATCATGTCGTGCCGTTAAACTGCTGTCAGTGTGTTGCCCCTCAAAGTTGGGCTGGCACGCTTGACGGTCGGTGGGGAGATGCCTTTAATTAAGACACTAGACGGTGCCTCGTAAAAAACTAGGGAAGAATGAGGCAATTGGTTCCTGGCCCAGTGTTATTAATTTGCTGCAAATGGCGATTCCCGATTCAATGATTGCGTTGGCTGCCGAACGAGCTTGGGTCGAGATTGACGCTCAAGCGCTGGCTCATAATATTCAGGCACTTCATGCGTTGCTGGGGCCTCAAACGGCCCTCATGGCGGTTATTAAGGCCAATGCCTATGGTCATGGCGCTGTGCGGGTGGCAAAGGTGGCGCAGCAACAGGGTGTTGAATATTTTGGTGTTGCCACTGTGCCAGAAGGGGTGGAATTGCGACAGGCTGGCATTGTGAAACCCATTTTGGTTATGGGGGCTGTGCATTCGCCATCGCAAATTGAGGCGATCGCCCATTGGAACCTCGAACCTACGCTTTGTACACCGGAACAAGCCCTGCGGTTCTCGCAAGCTGTGAGTAGCCCTTTATCCGTGCATCTTAAGCTCGATACTGGCATGTCTCGGCTAGGCCATCCTTGGCAACAAAGCGCAGACTTCATTCAATTTGTGCAAGGCTTACCGTGGCTCAACATCGTCAGTCTTTACTCTCACCTGGCTACTGCCGATGCGCCAGACCAGAGCTTTATGAAAATTCAGCAAGAGCGGTTTGATTGTGCCGTTGCTGCGGCTTATCCCCAAGCTGCAACACAGCCACGTCTGCATTTAGCGAATTCGGCTGGCACATTGTTTAGCCCTGTGCTGCATTACGATATGGTGCGGATTGGCTTGGCACTGTATGGCATTTACCCAGGGCCGCAGTTTCGGACAGCTATTGACCTGAAGCCTGCCATGCAGGTGAGAGCACGGATTGTTCAAGTTAAAACCCTAGCCGCAGGAACGGGTGTTAGCTATAACCACCGTTTCATTGCCCCCCACGAATTACGAGCGGCAGTGGTGGGTATTGGCTACGCAGATGGTGTTCCCAGAAATTTGTCCAATCGGATGCAGGTGTCAATTCACGGACGGCGGGTGCCGCAAATTGGCACCATCACGATGGATCAACTGATTGTTGATGTCACCGACTTGCCGCAGGTCAATGTAGGCGATACCGTAACGCTGTTGGGACAAGATGGCGACACCGTGATTCTGGCGGATGAGTGGGCTGATGCATTAGGGACAATTCCTTACGAAATTGTGTGTGGGTTTCAGCCACGATTACCGCGTATGGACTGTCCTGATTGAGTGAGGTTAGTTGAAGGAGTGCAGCACTTAAACCAACGGTTGCACGGTTGCAAAGGGCCGAGGAGACGGCACGTTAGACCGTTTGGGCGGTTGCGGTTGAGAGAGGTTGAGCATCGCATCTTCCATTAAGCGATCAGCTTGGCGAAACAGTGGGTGTTTCGGATCGACCTTTACAACGCAGGAGTCGATTTGCTGGATTTGTGCTGAAACATAGAACCGATAAATGGTTTTGGTGCCGTCATAGGCAATTGGGCAGGTGTCTGTAAAGGGATGCGATCGCACGTCGGTAAAGTTCGTTTGGGCGATCGCCTGCTTGAACTGGGTTAGATCGCGCTGCGAAATTTTGCCGGCTGACCGTGTACCAGTCCCGCTGGTTGCTTCATAAGTGCCATCCGTTTTGAGTTGGAGACGAGGCAGACAATCAGACTGAGTACAAAGCCGCATGCCGCCTTCATAAGTCATATCTAGCAGCAGACTCACTGGTGTCGGTTTGCTGCGCAGGGGGCAAGCCAACACTGATAAGGCTACGAGTCCCCCGCAAAAGCCCATCCCAAAGATCATCAATGGACGCATGTCAGTATCCCAACGCTCAGAATGCTCTTACCTTAGCAACGCCCACCAGACCCCTATGGCTTGGTTACGGAATTTGATACTGCATGCTTGCTTTGAACTCATCGTTGCTCTCTTTCAAAGCAAAGTTGTGTCTGAGGGCGTGTCACAAGTTGAGTGTGGCTCAGATGCACGCACTCAGTTTTCTCAGGATGTATTCGTCCTTTTTTCAGCAAATCTCTCAATAATCTCAAGTGAACCATCAGTTCTTCCTCAGCCAGCCTCCCTAAAGTAGAAACCGTTGAGACAGGAGAACACCTGATGAAAACCCCCAAGACTTTAACCCACAGCGTATTAGCCGGATTAACCATTTTGAATTTGAGCCTAGCGGGAATGGCTCAGGCTGGGCCAAACACTCTTACCCGTGGGCCGCATGGTGCAGCCTATATCCCTAATATGGATGCGATGTTCCCTGCGATGGCCGCCAAGTATGGAATGAATGTGACCCCCTTTAACTTGGTCTTCTTGGCCTTTCAAGGCTTCTTTGCGAGTTCGGGTATTCCTTCTGCCCAAAAGTTGGAACAGGCCTATCGAGGGGGTCAGATTGCTCCTGAGGCTTTGGTAAAAGCCGCGATCAGTATGAATCGGTTGCCTGCGGAAACGCTCAACGATACAACTTATTTGAGCCAAGTGAAGTCTCAATTAGATACCTTAACTTCTTCCCAATAGTACCCTGCGAATTTAAAGCACATTCAAAACAAAATGGACTTCTGGAGGTTACAGAAGTCCATTGTTTTTATATAGAAGAGGTTGAATTAAGCTTCAGGTCGAAATTCAGCAAAAATTTCATTGAGGATCTCTTGTGCGCCTTGCGCTTTGAGCTTGTGCGCCAGCTCGATTCCTAAAGCTTCACAAGTGGTAGCCGCACCTGTGACTGCATCTTTAATTAAACGTTTGCCATCGAGGCTGGCAACCATCCCCGTTAGGGTCAATTGATCGTCAGATAGAACAGTATTGACACCAATGGGCACCTGACAGCCGCCTTCCAACTCGCGCAGGAATGAACGTTCTGCTAAACATCGATAGGCAGTGGGTTGATGTTCAATGCTTTTGAGAATTTCTAAAATTTCTGGATCGTTGCTACGGCATTCGATGCCTAACGCACCTTGGCCAACCGCATGCAGGGAAATTTCGGCTGGAATGACTTGATGAATGCGATCGCCAAATCCCAAGCGATGCAACCCGGCATAAGCCAAAATCAGCGCATCGTACTCGCCATTGTCGAGTTTTTGTAAGCGCGTATTGAGGTTGCCGCGCACATCCTTAAATTGGAGGTGGGGAAAATGGTATCGCAGTTGTGCCAATCGTCGCAGTGAAGATGTACCCACGACAGTTCCTTCGGGTAACGTGTCGATTAGATACTCTCTAAACTTGGGATGCACAACCAACGCATCGGCAGGATCTTCACGCTCAGTAATGGCCCCTAACATCAACCCTTCGGGCAGGTGGGTAGGCAGATCCTTGAGGGAGTGTACGGCAAAGTCGGTATCGTGCCGTAGCATCGAAAGTTCTAATTCTTTGGTAAACAGCCCCTTGTCACCAATTTTGGCCAAGGCGACATCCAAAATGTTGTCCCCTTGAGTGGACATGGTCACCACTTCAAAGGTTCGGTCTGGATATAGCTTTTGGAATTCTGCCTGAACCCAATGGGTTTGAACCAATGCTAACTGGCTTTTACGGGATGCAAGACGAACAGTAGGGCTAGACACGACGGGAGCCATAAGAACAGAGACGTACTAAACGGATAAACCAACTCAAGGCACTCCCCTCAGCTTACAGAATCGGGGGGACACCCTGTAAGAGTTAAGGGTCACTAATGATACATTTATTGACCTTTAGGCGGTCGGTGCGCTGGCCTTGATCGCCTAGGGCAACACTTGAACCCCGCGCCAAAATGCAACATAACCTTCAATATTTTTGGCGGCGTCTTTCGTTTGGGGATAGTACCAGGCTGCATCTCGATTGACTTGCCCATTGACCACAATATTGTAGTAGCTAGCCACGCCTTTCCAGGGACAGGTAGTGTGGGTGGAACTGGCCTCAAAGTATTGCGAATCAATGGCATCGGGGGGGAAATAGTAGTTACCTTCCACTACCTCGCATCGATCGCTTTGAGCTAGAACCTGATCTTGCCAAATTGCCTTTGTCATTGCTTAATCCTTGCGTCAATGTAGTCGTTTACTCACTCTAGGATGAAGTATTTTTGTCCTTTTGGGGAATGCTCAGTTCAAGACATCAGGGTTTTGTCCGCATTTCCTCAGCCACCTGCTTCAATCACGAGATAGTTGTGCATGGGCTTCCTTTTAGGCAGCCTAGCGCTAGGTTGCTGTGCTGTGGACTCCTTTGACTGGCGGCTTATCTTTCTAACGGTTTCAAGTTGGCATCTATGGCTCGCTCTCGGTCTCAACCTCGTCTGCTGCAATCTGAACAACAACAACAAGATTTTTTCTTGGCACGCAACGATGCGGTTAGCGCGGTTGTGGTGTGGGCATTGTTAGAAGGACTAAGCTTTCTCGTATTGCCTTATTTCCAACTCATCAAAGGCGAGAGCCGATTGGTGCTATGGCTATCCATTACGTTTCCCTTAGGCGTAATCGGGGCCGCTGCCATTGGTGTTAGCTCATGGCTTGTAAAGTGGGTTCAAGAAAACGTAGACC
>DATNQK010000715.1:0-6398 GCA_036704065.1 Stenomitos sp. | reverse complement strand
GGCGACGACCTTCAGGACAAACAGCTCTTAAAGGTGGTGATGCCGGAGGATTTAGCACGGGTCAAGTCTGAAATCCCTGAAGCACGGTCGCTCGTCTGGTCACAACTCTGGGACGAGTTGCGCGAAAGCACGATCCATAATGCCGAACAAGTCTTTGCTGCTGGGGGCAATGCCATATTCTGGCGCTCTGAACTGAAAAAGGCATTGGGTTCACGACTCTCGATGGCTGGGGAATTGATGAAGGAAATGCAGACACGCTTTCCAAAGCTTGAGCGCTCTCCTCTCCTCTATCGACTGGCCGATTGCTACGGCTTTTTTAAGTCTTTGGAATCGGATGGCAGCTACTCCCCTGCGGCATTGACCTTCGCAACTGGAGATCGCAAGCGATGAACACTGTCGAGGTTCGCTTTAAGAAGTCTTTTGTCGGCACTTCAAGCAACGGTCTCACCTTTCACTGGCTGCGGTGCATCTATGCTGAGGCTATCAATGAGGCGGTGGACCATGCAATTCGGCTGGTTTATAGTCCTTCCGTTTTAGCTGCATCTGTTCAAACCCAGCATGAAGTCTCCAATGAAGTGACCTATTGTCGCGAAAGATTTGAGGAAATGATGGGCCTCACTTCCAAAGGATTTCTTGCAGATCATCCTCTGCCCAAACGAATCAACATCAACTTTGCAAGTTCTTATTCTGGCGGGTCTAATCTGGCCAGGATTTACGAATGGTTACTGCTTAAGTCTGGCCAAAATCCAACTGAGCCGATCCTACACGCAACGCGACTGGTGTACTTGCCAGCCGCCCTTGCAGCTTCACCTCAACCTGTGAGTGACCCTAATATTCAGGTCGAACGGGCTCGATTACTCTTTGAGCAACGGATGACTTTGGCCATCTGGGAATCGAATCCGACCGACAGCGCTTCAATGACTAAACCCTTGCATCAGAAGGGCCTAGCCTTACCATCCAATAACTCAATAAATCCCTCGCTTGTCTGCCAAGAAAGGGGTGCCACTCTAGATCACAATGCTTCTACTGACGCTGAAGAAATACATCCAACATCCACAGAGGAAGACTTTGATGACGATTTTGTGGATGTAGACCGAACACTAGATTTCGATTAACTCAGGAGACTTCACGATGAACCGTCAAGACCTTACCACACTGCTCAAACAGTCCTCTCAAACCCTCGCCGATCTGCTCAAAGCAGCAGAGTTACCCCAAGACCTTCAAGACTTTAACCCTGAGCAAGTCCAACTGTTAGAGGCGATCGCCCAACTCGTGGCACAGAAAAAAGCCAAATCGTTCAAGGAAGCTGTTGACATCCATCACAAATCTATCCGTGAAGCCCAAATTCAGGAGGTAGCAGCTCGCCATGAGATCGCCCCTGAACGGATGCCGGAAATCCTGAATGCCCTCAATTTCAAGCTGGAGACGATAACGGATACACAGGTCGAAACCTTTACCCAAGTCTGCGCTCAGCTTCAGTCTGGTATCGCGCTGGCGGATGCGGTCCCTAAACCTGCGAAGAAGAAAACCCCAACCTCAGATCTGCCAGAATTTGCTCCTAAAAACGCAGACCCTACTCCCGACAAAACTGCGATCACTTTGGCAAATTCCAACAGTTTGAGAACGCTGGAAGTCACCGAAGCACAGCAAGCGACACTCCGTGATATTGCCCTTGCCCTAGCACCTGAGGCCGTTCCAAATCTGGCAGAGGAAATGGTGGAGGCAGCAGAGGTCGTGGCTCACGAGTTGAAACACACTGCACAGCAGATCTTCTTTGAAGCCGCTCTAGAACAGTTGAAAACCCAGAATAATGACCCGCAACAGGCTGTCGAACTCTTCCGCCAGCGTAAAAGGGCTAGTGCATCATGAGCGTCAAGCAGTGGGTAGAAAGTAGCGTTAGAACCACGCTCACCGAATCGCTGCGTGAGCATCCCTCTATGATTGCGCTGCTAGAGGAACTCCACACGAGTCTGCCTCAAGAATTCATCGCTCAAGCCGAGAAGTTTGAAGACTGGGTCTTAGAGGCAGCGATGGCAGAACTCAAGACGACGATTGAAGCGATTGACCCCGTCGCCCTCGCCACTGCACTACTCTCTAATCAGGCTTTGCAGCGCAAGGTCGCTGTGCCACTCAATGACATTGCGAGCGGCTTCGCCGAACGCCTCAAAGCTGAAATTCAGCAACAAATCACGAATGAGACACAGCAGATCCACAATCTCCTCGCCGCTCGCAGGGCCAAAGACCGAGCAGACCGTCAGCAGATCCTCAAGAAGCGCGATGAACTCACGATGCGCAGAGATGTGGCGTTTGCCCAAGGTCAATTGCTGTGGCTACGGCTATCGTCGTTGTCTGTGGCAGTGCCAGCATTGCTCATCGCAGTGGCACTCGGCATGTTGCTGGGCCTCAACTACCCGATCAATGTGCTGTGCCATAAAGGAGACTACTGGTGCCACTATCGCTGGGGTGCCAAGGTTGAACAATAGGATGGGGTGATTAGACTTGGCAGGGGACAACCCAGAACTGGCTTACAATAGCTAACGGTTGTCTGGGCACGCTTCACCTTGAAAACAGATACGTTACTGTATGACCTCTTTTTGCATGCACCGGGGACGCTTTTTGAGTTACTCGGTCAGTCTGCTGATCTCACTAAAAACTATGAGTTTAGATCGGTTGAGGTCAAACAGCTTGCATTTCGGATTGATGGCGTCTTTCTCCCCAAGCCTGAAGCGGAAGACCAAACCGTCATTTTTCTGGAATGTCAGTTCCAAAATGACCCGCCGTTCTACCATCGCTTCTGGGCTGAAATTGCCAATTACATCAAGCAGTATCCCCAAACTGTGGATTGGAAAGCTGTGGTTCTGTTTGCCAATCGCGCTGCTGAACCCAGTAATCGGCAGTTGGTGCGCTCTTTCGTCTACTGCGACCAAGTCCAGCGCATCTATCTGGATGATTTTAAAGGAGTGCCTTCCGACCGCTTGGGCATTCAGATTGTGCAGTTGATTCTGGCTGCACCGGACGAATCTGTGGCGATCGCCCGTAATCTGCTGAGCCAGACCCACCAGAAGGTGAAAGGCCAGCCTGAGTTAGTGGCAATGCTAGACTTGATTGAAACGGTTATCGTTTATAAATTTCCCCAACTAAGCCGGGAGGCGATTGCAGCCATGCTGGGTCTAAGTGAACTCAAGCAGACACGGGTTTATCAAGAAGCTAAGGAAGAAGGGCGGACAGAAGGGCGGACTGAGGGCGAGCTGTCACTCGTCTTGAAGCTCCTCAATCGCCGCTTTGGAGCGCTTCCTGAAGCCGTTGAAGCCCAAGTGCGTGCTTTGTCCTTGGCACAGGTTGAGGCACTCGGCGAAGCGCTATTAGATTTTTCCACTCTGGCCGACCTCAATGCTTGGCTCAAAAGTTTTGCTTGATCGGCCATTCACTATTAAGCGATCACTTGTTGTGGAGTGAACCGTTGGTTAAAGGATTGTCGTCACGGAAAGCAAATGTGCTCCGGCTCAAGGTCTAGGTTTTGGGCTAGAAGTTCAACAAAGGTTCGCTCTCATTTGTTGCGGTTCATAATGTCTCCTATGGGGTGAGGCGACTCACCCCCAAGATTTATTGTCCTTCTCTGGCAGATGACCTTTAATCGTCTGTCCAACAAAAGGGCACGCGCAACGACATCATTGAAACGCGTGCCCACTTTACCTCTAGTCGTGAGGCAACCCGATTATAGATGGCCTACTGCGCACCAACCCTACCTACTATGACAGACCCAGCTCAGCACTTGGCCGAGTACCTTGGATTCGCACAACTCATGCTCTCTGCGGGTGTCCCGCCGAAAGCAATCCAGCAGAGGCTGGACACCGCAGCCAAGCTAGTCTCGCAACTGTAGTTGCGTCGAAAAGAAGGGCGGATAGAAATACTAGCAATCCCTCGCTATAGAGAGTATGCCAGTATAAAGGCCGGATGCCTTGGCGAATCTATATTTACGGCCAATAAATACTGGAATAAGGCCGCAAGTTATGCAGTATTTCAATCGCTACGTCTGATGACCAGCTATTACCCCTAAGGACTTTGATTTTAGAGACCAGCTACGCAAAAGGTACTATGGCGACAACTTCACTTCGGGTTGGCAGCCCACAGATGACATGCACCACCTCCTGCTGGAAGGATGTGCAGGCTCACCACAGGCTGCTTTTTGGGCAAACATGACAGATAGGATAACTACTGCCTACTAGAAAGATAGGGATCCAGACGATATATTTTTCTCTATGGGGGAATAATTTAGGGGAACCACACTACCTCCCTGTCTTCCCGCAGGGGGGCTTTCTTATTGACAGTATGACGATTCCAGGAATGTTCTGCCTGAGTATTATTGAATAAGTAGATAAAACCATGCCCAGCACTGGGGTGCTGGGTTTTCCTATTGCTTACCCATTAGAGCTTTGCACTGGCACTTCTCTACAGCTTCGAGCGAATCTTTCAATTATTCAATGACTCCCTCCTGAACCCTGACTCCACCTTTCAGTATGCGCTCAGGAAAGATGGAGATTCCCGTGTGGATGTCCATGAGCAGCCTTAAAGGCTAACGATTAAGCAATTTGTAGCATTTTATCAGAGTTGTGAAACCAGTTTGTGTTTCTAGATCCTTAATTCGGCCTAAATTATCGATATTTGACCGATTATTTTCGACCTTAAAAGACATTAGACATAAAAGGCATTTTCTGACTGAATAATTGTATATATTCTGTATCTCTACAACAAAGACTATTTCTTAAAAGAATAGATTCATCTTTTTTAGCTCTTCAAAAATTTACGTATTTCCATTGATGTAATGATTATTCGTCCGTGAAAGAATAGTCTATATAGCCTTTGGAGGCGATATGGCACATGATTTCTATGATGATGACATAACAACCTTATGGGACGCTAAGTTCCATCTAGCGCCTACGCCTGAAGAAGAGATCCCACGCTTAGAAGACTGGTTTGCGATTAGCCAGGGAGAGCGATTCATTATCAGCGGGATCGTTTTTGGGCATCCCGGCATAGAAGATGAACGTCGAGTTTCTACATCAGCAGTTCAACATTTTCAGACGACTAATGACGGCATCACTTATGCAGTCACCAAAAATTCGAAATACAGACTCGGCAGACAATTAAGTGTGAATGATTCGGACGCTCAGTGTGTCAAAAGTCCCTCTCATGTAACGATACACCTTTAATTGCCAAGACCCTGCTCCACTGCCAAGCGAAGCATTAGAGTCTGAGCCTGGACGATCTCCAAGCTCTATCGCAGATTGCTGAAGTTGAATTTAATTTTGTCACTAGAACACACAGGTTAATGGTCGTCGCATCAATCACTTCACGTCTACAGCGCAGGAAGCTCAAAACGGCTGGGAAAAATGATGGCTTTGCCTTACCCATTGCGATCGCATTGGGATTTGTCATGCTCTCATTTGCAGGGCTGAGTGTTATGGTGGCCCAGAGCGATCGCAACACTGCTGCACAGCGACAAACCTCTTCTGCTAGCATCTTGGTCAGCGATAGCGCAATGGCTAGAGTCCTCTTGCAACTCAGTAATTCTAACAACGGCGTTCTTTTAAATCGTAACTATGATCCAATTAATCCAAAAACAGGTAGTAATTACCTGGGTGCAGATGGTGCACCGCTGAGCGGAGACGAAACGGCCACTGCAATTGATGAGTGGGCAGGTTATAACCCAAGTGTGAATCCCTGTTATCAACAGTTGGGATGGAGTGCGCCAAACCTTGCACTGACAGGCACATTAGGGTCTAAAGAAACTTATACCATTCTTGCCTACCGCTACGATAAGCAGAAAAGAACAGGCACGGTACTCGTTGAAGGAAATTACAAGACCATCACGTCGAGAGTGCTGGTATCTATGACTATTGAGCCAGCGATGGACAACTTTCCAGGTGTTTTAGTCATCGATAACTGGCACAACAATAGTGCAGGTAAATTGGTTCTTCGCGGACGCAGTATCGAAGGGACTCAAGGAAATACATATTATCCTCCATTGCCGTCTAGCAACCCAGCACTGACGGGAATCTCTGCCCCAGGAGACGCGACTCGCCCGAGCTACCTGGATGCAATATATTCTGGCTCCAGTGATGGTGCAACGAAAGATACAGTTGCAGGCAAAATGTTTGCTTGTGGCCTAACACCTACAATCGCACCAACTCCTCAAGGTCCAAATCTAGGTGTTATCACAACAAGTCAAACACTAGTGGGTGCCGCAGGGAGTATTTCTTACTATCAAGTGGATGGGATTAACCTTACAGGGTTTCAAACCTTAACTGTGGATACGACGGCTGGTCCTGTCTACATTTTTTATAACGGCCCAATACGTCTCAAAAATTCAGCCAAAATCATTAATGTTCGCACGGATG
>DATNQK010000714.1:0-22917 GCA_036704065.1 Stenomitos sp. | reverse complement strand
CATCAAGATTCCATCATCCATCCTTAAAAATTCGGTTAAGGTGAGTTCACCATTGGGTTTTGTTAACCAAGCACTCAGTGTTGCATCCACCTCTAGTTGATTTAACGTCAGTTGGTGACGAGCGCGGTCAATAATTCGCTCCAGTAACCAACTGGCTGCAATATTTTTGGGATGGTTGTAAACCTGCGCGTACATAAAGTAACGCACCACAAGGTAATGTTCGATCGCAGCAAGGCCCTTGCGAGCCACTACGAGCTGTTGACTGGTGGGGTCGTAATCTAAGGCCAAGATGATGCGATCAAGGTCTAACCTGCCATAGGAGGCTCCAGTAAAATAGCTGTCGCGCATCAGGTAATCAAGGCGATCGCAGTCCAGTTGACTGGTGACCAATTGACTGACCAAGGGAAGTGGATGCTGCTTGCGGTAGACCTGTACAATGCGCTCTCCTAATGTAGGCGAGGAGCGACCCAGCAACGCGCGGATCTCAGGCGACTCTTCAATGAGCCGCCGAGTCCAGGTTTCATGATCCCCTTGGAACATGTCTTCACTGGTGTGGCTTAATGGCCCATGACCGATATCGTGGAGCAGGGCAGCACACAACGCTGTTTCGCGGTACGGCAACAGTTCGGGGTAACGCTTTGCTAAACGGTCGAATACACGCCGTGCCACAAACATCGTCCCCAGAGAATGGGTGAACCGCGAACCTTCTGCACCATGAAATGTAAGGCTGGCAGGCCCAAGCTGCCGAATCCGCCGTAGCCGCTGAAACGTTGGCGTATCAATTAACTGAATCAATAATGCTTCCGTGGCATCGGCAGCATCTAACGTAATGGCCCCATGAAGGGGATCATGGTACGTGCGGTTAAGAGGAGGATGCACCCGTAGCCACCTGGGTTTCGGTAAGGGACGTGATCGCAGCTAGATATTGGCGATCCTGTAGTGTCGCGAAGGTATTTAAATCGAGGTTCTCTGCGGCGACTGCTAGATCAGGTTGAATGCCAACTTTGTTAATGTTGCGGTGGTTCGGGGTCTCATAGGTTGCGACGGTAACGGCCAATCCTGAACCGTCCGATAGATCAAAGAGTGACTGAATGGCACCTTTGCCAAAGGTTCGCTCGCCGATGAGCTTTGCCCGTCCTGTATCTTGAAGGGCACCGGCTAAAATTTCGCTGGCGCTGGCCGTCCCACGATTCACCAGAACCACAAGCGGTGCATGGGTAAGCGCTGGGCCACTGGCTTCAAAACTCCCTAAGACCCCATGTCGATCCACTGTATAAACAATCGGTCCTGCATCCAACCAAAAATCAGCCACCTCGATCCCTGCCTGTAGCAACCCCCCCGGATTATTGCGTAAGTCCAAAACATAGCCCTCTACGTGCTGGGCTTCCAGTTTTTGGATTGCTTCTTTCATCTGTTTGGTTGCGTTGGCATTAAATTGGCTCAGGCGAATGTAACCGAATGGCTTGCCATTCTCTGTTTTGCGAATCTCCCCTCGGACAGGGTTGATTTCAATGCGATCGCGCTTAAGAGATACCGTTTTGACTTGGTCCGGTCGATCTTGGGGTTGCACCTGTAGGAGCACTGTAGAACCGCGCGGCCCTCGCATGTGTTCGGCGGCCTCATCGAGGGTCAGACTCGCCGTCGAAATGTCATCAATCGCTAAAATCTGATCGCCTGGTTGTAATCCGGCGATCGCTGCGGGTGAGCCTTCAATGGGTGCAATCACCTCTAAGTGGCCTGTATCTGTACTCACCGAAATTTGTAGCCCTACCCCCGTCAGTTCGCCAGCCGTGCTGGTTTGAAGACTCCGATACTGAGCAGGCAACAGCAATCGCGTAAAGGGATCCTCCAAGCTTGCGAGCATCTGTCGAATCGATTCATAGGTTGCGGTGCGGTCTGGAAGGGGCTGCTTCAGAACCTTCTCGCGCAGTTTCCACCAATTCTGATGATTGAAACTGCCATCGACATAAGCTTGGTTCACCACTCGCCACGCATCATTCAGAAGCTGTTGCTCAGTCGTAAAGGCCCAAGTCTCTGCAACAGGCATCGCCCAGGCCCAACCCAGGCACAAAACAAAACAGAACAGTCTGGCAAGGTGTTTTTTCATACCTAGAATTTTAGCGATAGTGCCGTTTTTCAGCGGCAAAGCACCCTCTTTGGCTTTGCCTTAATCCAAGGGTAGTGACTACAAGGCAGACGGCGACCTGATGCTGTAAACCCATGGTTCTGGGATACGAAAACTCAGGATAAAATCCGCTGAAATGTAGATGAAGACTATGTTACATTCGTTAAAGAAAGCGATGTGCTACTTTCATTAACAAACTCTGGAATCATCTGTTTTATGAGCAAAGTGTACGACTGGTTTGACGAGCGCTTAGAAATTGGGGCGCTCGCCGAAGACGTCACCAGCAAGTACGTCCCACCTCACGTCAATATTTTTTACTGCCTTGGGGGTATTACGCTGGTCTGCTTCATCGTCCAGTTTGCCACTGGATTTGCAATGACTTTCTACTACAAACCCACTGTTGCAGAAGCCTTTAACTCTATTCAATACCTGATGACGGGTGTCAACTTCGGTTGGCTGATTCGTTCTATCCACCGCTGGTCTGCCAGCATGATGGTATTGATGATGATTTTGCACGTTTTCCGCGTCTATCTGACCGGCGGCTTTAAAAAGCCTCGGGAATTGACCTGGGTGACGGGTGTTGTATTGGCTGTTATTACAGTTTCCTTTGGTGTGACAGGCTATTCTTTGCCTTGGGACCAAGTGGGTTATTGGGCGGTCAAGATCGTCTCTGGTGTGCCTGACGCAATTCCTGTGGTTGGCGGACTGATGGTGGAGCTATTACGGGGCGGTACCAGTGTAGGTCAAGCCACTTTAACGCGGTTCTACAGTTTGCATACCTTTGTCTTGCCCTGGTTGATTGCAGTCTTCATGCTGCTTCACTTCCTGATGATTCGGAAGCAGGGTATTTCTGGGCCATTGTAATCTAACGTGACGTTTGCCGACGCTTATTAAGGAGAGCACTCTCAACTATGGCAAAAATTGAAGTTAAGCCCGATCTAAGCGATCCAAAGCTTAGAGCGAAGCTAAAAAAAGGAATGGGCCACAACTACTATGGTGAGCCCGCTTGGCCAAACGATCTGCTTTACATCTTCCCAGTTGTAATTATGGGCACAATGGCCCTGTGCATTGGCTTGGCTGTGTTGGATCCTGCTCTAGTGGGTGAACCTGCGAATCCCTTTGCTACACCGCTGGAAATTTTGCCGGAATGGTATCTATTCCCTGCGTTCCAAATCTTACGGGTTGTGCCCAACAAACTATTGGGGATTGCTCTGCAAACTGCAATTCCTTTGGGTTTGATGTTGATTCCCTTCATTGAGAGCGTGAATAAGTTCCAAAACCCCTTCCGTCGTCCCGTTGCGACAAGCATGTTCCTCTTTGGGACTTTGGTGACGTTATGGTTAGGGATTGGTGCGACGTTCCCCATCGACAAGTCTTTGACCTTAGGTTTGTTCTAAGTCAATCTTTTAGATCGCTCAGCGATTTTTATGCAATCGCTACACTTAAAGCCTGCGGGATTGGATGTCCCACAGGCTTTTTAGTTTGAAGATAAAGATTTCAGGCTCGGGTTTTATCCCTACAGATAAGAGGGCCTAAGCCTGATTGAGCCAAACCAAAGAATGCTAAATAATCTTGGGGCCTAAGCCTGCTGCGCCAGCATAGACGGCAAACTCTCCGAGTTCGTCCTCAATTCGCAGGAGTCGGTTGTATTTAGCAACGCGTTCGCTACGGCACAGAGAACCAGTCTTGATTTGGCCAGCTCGGGTTGCGACTGCGAGATCGGCAATGGTTGTATCTTCGGTTTCGCCTGAGCGATGGCTGATGATGGATTTGAACCGATTACGCGTGGCTAAGTCGATAGTTTGCATGGTTTCCGACAGTGAACCAATCTGATTCAGTTTAATCAAGATGGTGTTGCCGGCATTTTGCTCAATACCTTGGCGCAGTCTTGTAATGTTGGTCACAAATAAATCGTCGCCAACCAACTGAATGCGATCGCCCAGTTTTTGGGTCATCAGCTGCCAGTGTTCCCAGTCATCTTCATGCAACGGATCTTCAATCGAGACGATGGGATAATTTTGCACCAAGTGGGCCATGTAGTCGATGAGTTCGCTGGGAGAGTGAGCGGTTCCATCATAGGTATACTGCCCATCTTTGTAGAACTCGCTCGCGGCAACGTCTAGCGCTAAGGCAACTTCCGAGCCAGGCTTATACCCTGCGAGTTCAATAGCGGAAATGAGTAATTCCAGTGCCTCTTGATTAGACCCAAGGTTGGGCGCAAAGCCGCCTTCATCGCCGACACCCGTCAGCAAATTTTTATCTTTTAGGACTTTGCTGAGGGCGGTAAACACTTCCGCGCCCCAACGCAACGCCTCCTTAAACGTAGGTGCGCCGTGGGGCACAATCATGAACTCTTGGATATCTACGTTATTGTCGGCATGGGCTCCCCCGTTAATGACGTTCATTAAGGGAACGGGCAGCACATTAGAGAGAGGGCCACCTAAATACCGATACAAAGGCAATTCGAGGGCGCTGGCTGCGGCCTTAGCGGTTGCCAAGGAAACGCCCAAAATGGCATTCGCGCCTAAATTTTTCTTGTTGGCAGAATTGTCTAAGGCAATCATGGCTTGATCAACCTCAAACTGGTTGAGGGCATCTAGGCCAATCAACTCAGATTGGATTTCCGTACGCACATTCTCTACGGCCATCAAGACGCCTTTGCCGCCATAACGACCTGCATCTCCATCGCGAAGTTCGTGGGCTTCAAAACTGCCGGTCGAAGCGCCGCTAGGCACCTGGGCAATGCCATAGGCACCGCAGTCTAATGTTACCTCTGCTTCAATGGTCGGTCGGCCTCTAGAGTCTAAAATCTCGCGAGCATCGATATAGGCGATCGCAGTATCTTGCATTCGTCAGTTTCCTGTCCCTAAGTTCAAGTTCAATTCATAGTGCACGATGTTCTCACCATAGTCTGTCACTCAGTTGACCCTCGCATCTGAGAATAAAGGCAGTGGACCCATCGCTCGTGTAATTTCCCTACCCAATCCTAGGGGTGAACGCGTCACAATGTAACTACGACAAGTCTCAATTGGGGAGGTTTTGCATGCGCTTTCTTCATACTATGCTTCGAGTGACTCACTTAGAGCAATCGCTGGCTTTTTACTGTGAGGTTTTAGGGATGAAGCTCCTGCGTCGTAAGGACTACCCAGACGGAAAGTTTACCCTTGCTTTTGTGGGCTATGGAGATGAGTCTGACCATGCCGTTCTAGAGCTCACCCATAACTGGGACGTTGAGCACTATCAATTGGGGGATGCCTACGGTCACATTGCCCTCGGTGTGGACGATATTTATGCAGCCTGTCAGGCAATTGCCGAAAAAGGCGGGAAAGTAACCCGTGCACCTGGCCCTATGAAGCATGGCAGCACCGTAATTGCCTTTGTAGAAGATCCAGATGGGTACAAAATCGAGTTGATTCATTTAGGAACTCAAGGTGCAAAGTCTTCGTCCACCACAGTAGGAGCATCCGCCAGTGGCTCTGGATCTTCTGCTTCTAGCTAAAGCCTATCTAAAGTAAGGCTGGCATCTTTATTCAGTCTTTCTAAAGCATGATTAGCATTAATTTACGCAATGAAGGGTTGGCGTAGCAGAACAAATGAGCTAAGATGCGATGCAGTGGTGTAGATGATCGCAGAGTAGAACTGTCAAGATTCAAACAAGATCTGGCATAAAGATCTACAATGCTTTTATGCATCTCTAGTCTGAATAAGTCCCTGAAACTGTTCTAGACTTTTTTGTGAGTGAGTGAGGATTACTATGAAAAGAACATTGCTATTGGCTGGAAGCCTTGGCTTGATCGGTTTAGCCGCTCAAGCAGTTCCTGCATCTGCAGAACAAGTGAATTCCGTTTCCAACCTGATGTCCGGTGCTAAGAAAGATGCAGCCATCGGTCAGGTTACATCTGTTTCTCAACTGTCTGACGTTCAGCCTACCGACTGGGCCTTCCAAGCTCTCCAGTCTCTAGTTGAGCGCTATGGTTGTATCGCTGGTTATCCCGATGGTACCTTCCGTGGTAACCGTGCAGCGACCCGTTATGAATTGGCTGCAGCTCTCAATGCTTGCTTAGACCAAATTAGCGATCGCTTTGCTACTAAAGAAGATTTAGAAACCGTTAAAGCCCTCCAAGAAGAATTCAAGGCTGAGCTTGCAACCCTCAAAGGTCGTGTTGATGGCCTTGAAGCTCGTACAGCTACCTTAGAAGCGCAACAGTTCTCCACCACCACCAAACTTCAAGGTGAAGTTGTGATGGCTGGTCAATACGGCGACTTCATCAATAAAGGTTCTGCACGGGGCCTAAATGACTTCAACAACTCTTCAGGTACCAATCCTCTGGGTGACGTTGATAGCCGCGCTACAGCTTTGGCTCGAGTTCGATTGAACTTCAACACCAGCTTTACCGGCAACGACTTATTGCAAACCCAATTAGAAGTTGGTAACGGTGGGGTTGACCTCATTGGTTCTGGAAGAGTTGTGCCTACTACTGGTGCTAATCTCTATGATGCTGGTGCTGCAGACTACTCTGGTACTAGTACCAATGTAACCTTGCGTCGCTTGGCTTATTCCTTTAAGCCAGCAAAAAACCTAACCGTTACCGTTGGTCCTAGACTCTTCCCCAGCGACTTCGTCGACTTTAACAGCTACGCTAACAACTCTGCTCAAGACTTTAGCTCTGGCTTCTTCATCAATAACCCCCTCATTATCAACAACACTGTTGATACGGCTGGTGGTGCTGGTGGTGCCTTCGACTGGAACGTTGGTGGTGGTCCTTTCAGCCTCAGAGCTACCTACGTTGCTGCAAGCCCCAATAACGCAGTGGCTAATGCTTTTGGTGGTGGCTTGTTTGGTGACCCCTACCAAGCAACAGCTGAGTTAGAATTTGCTAAACCTTTTGGTTCAGACAAGAAAAATAACTTCGCTGCGCGCTTGCAGTATACTCGTTCCTCAACGAATGATTTCCACCAAAACGTAGTTGGTGCTAACGTTGAAGCTACCTTTGGTCGATTCGGCGTCTTTGGTCGTGTTGGTTACTCCATTGATCCTAAGTTCCAAGATAACAACCTTCGGGCTAACTATTTCTTGAGCTGGATGGGTGGTGTAGGCGTACGTGACCTCTTTGTGCCTGGTTCCTTGCTTGCTGTTGCTGCGGGTCAACCCTTTGTTGTTAACAAGCAAGCTGGTCCTGAGCAAACCAACTTTGAAGGTTTCTATCGCTTCCCCATCAATGACAACATTACTCTGACCCCTGCAGTAATGGTCATCACGGATGCTAACAATGCTAGCTCTGACACCGTAATCCAAGGTTTGCTTCGTGCAACCTTCTCCTTCTAAGCTCTGATTCTCAGATAAAGTCTTAGAGAAAAAGCCCCAGCATTTATGCTGGGGCTTTTGTTATTGTTTCTGAGGATCAATCTTATGTATGAACGCTTGACCCTAAAGCCTTGTTCATTAGTTTGCTCCTGAATCTACAAGGTTTCAGTATCGATTTCTGTGTTGGTTGTTTCTTCTGAAGAGGTGGATTCTTTAAATGCCATCAAATAAGGGTCTTCTTGAGACTCTACCTGGGTTGAAATGGTGATATTCGCCAGTGCTGCTCCTTGGAGACCTTGTTTAATGCGTTTGGCTGTGTTGGGTGTGAGCACAAATAGCGGATACGGTTTATCTGCCCCTTCGCTAAAAATATGTTGGTATTGAGACGGCATTTCCCAGCTATAGCCTCGGCTGAGCAATACTTGGGTTTCGCGCCAGCGTCGCAGTAAATCTGACAGTTCTTCTCCTGGGCGATGAATGAATACAAAAATTTCGATGTCAGTTTTGATTTGCCATTCAGGGTCGCACATCAACAACGCTAAGTCGCAGGGAATCGTGATCAGTTCGTAGGGCGTATCATGATGGGGAGATTTGAGTGATGGAGCATAACGCTGACGTACCTTGACGACAGGCAGTGGAATGGTTAAAACGCTCTCTGCCGAACGACGGATACTCGGCACTTTTTCAAAGTACGGGCGGTGGTGCCTTAATAGTTCAACGGCACGGTAATGGTGGCTAAACGCCGCAAGTAATTCTTCGTAATCATCCTGTAGAGCAGACATCGCTCACCATTTAAGCTACTGTTTCAGTTGTACCCGCTTTTAGTCGCAATCTTTCTCTAGATCGGATGACCTTTGCCGAAAAGCTTGATCGAGCGATCCAATGCAATGACAGTCTGTTGTGTTTAGGGCTGGATCCTAACCCAGAAATGCTCCCTCCGCAGTGGCAATGCAACGCAGATGGGCTAGTTTCTGCACTTGAACAGTGGCTCACAGAAGTTATAGCGCAAACCCAAACTTTAGTCTGTGCTTATAAGCCAACCCTTGGATTCTATGTGGCTTTAGGGGCACAAGGGATAGATCTTTTAACTCGTGTATTGGCTAAGATTCCCGCTCATATTCCGGTGCTGTTAGATGCCAAACATAGCGATTTAAATACGGCATTTCCACTGGCGAAAACTATTTTTGACCAGTGGCATATTGATGCGGTGACGGTTAACCCTTATGTGGGGCAAGAAGGGGTAATCCCATTTTTGCTGTACCCGGATCGAGCGGTTTTTGTAGTAGCCCATACCTCTAATCCCTCAGCGGAAGCCATTCAGCTTTATCCCACTGCCAATGCTCCGCTTTATTTGGAAGTAACGAAAGCCATTAAATCTTGGGGCAGCGCTGACCAAATTGGCATAGAGGTGGGTACGACCGATCCGCGGGTTTTGCAGCAGGTGCGAGAGATTGTCCCTGAACGAACGATTCTAGCTCGCAGTATTTGGTCGGATACGGTAGACCTACCGGCTATTCTGAAAGCGGGCCTTAACTCCAATGGATCTGGCTTACTTTTGCCCGTACCGCAAGATTGGTTGGCGCAAGATGATTTGCCCCAGCAGCTTTCAGGCTTAAATCAGCAAATTAATGAACTGCGATCGCAGATTAAGCAAGGTCCAAGCACTTGCGATCTCTGGGTGCCGAGTACTCAGTCCTCATCCCTTTCACTGCAACAAGAATTGATTGTGCAGCTGTATGACATTGGTTGCCTCTTGTTTGGTAGTTATGTACAGGCTTCTGGTGCAACTTTCCCCTACTATATTGACCTCAGACGGATTATCTCTAACCCTCAACTGTTTCATCAAGTATTAGAAGCCTATGCTGCAGTGATTAAACCGCTCACGTTTGATCGGATTGCAGGCATTCCCTATGGTTCTTTGCCTACCGCTACAGGGTTATCGCTATTGCTACATCGCCCCATGATTTATCCGCGCAAAGAGGTGAAAGCCCACGGGACACGCCGCCTCGTTGAAGGCCAGTATGTGTCTGGTGAAACAGCTCTGGTGGTTGATGATGTTCTGATTACTGGCAAAAGCGTATTAGAAGGCATTCAGAAACTAGAAACCTCTGGACTTCGAGTCACTGATATTGTTGTCCTAATTGATCATGAAGGTGGAGTGAGAGACAAAATAAAACTGCAAGGCTACGACGCACACGCTGTACTCACCTTATCGGAAATTTCGCAAACGCTACTGCAGACACAACGCATTACCGAAGCAGAGTACGCAGCAATCATCCACCCTCAAGCTGCATTATGATACTGCTCAAACAAGGGAGCTAATGAGATGGGTAAAACGCACGACTTCACCAAAATTGTTTGGGGACAAGAATTTATCTTTGAAGCGCCCCTCGAAAGCATCCAAGGTGCCGTTACTGGACAGGGTGCTCTGGAAGCTGGCGACCATATTGTTCTGTGCTTGAAGTGCCGCGTTGAAGAAGTGGAGTATTACATCAACGCACCCGAAATTTGGCAGGCTAGGGTGACGCTAGAAAAACCCGTTTCGCTCGAAAATATTGCCGAAAATAATGCGCTCCAAACCATAAGGAATGTGCTCACACATTTAGGAGATTCTCTCAATCAAGGGGATTTGTACCAGCGGCTTGAGCAAATCTTCGCCACTGATCGGATTACCCAAGTGGCAAATCGGGGTCGTCTGGAATCACGTTTGAGCGAAGAATGGAAGCAAATGCGACGCAGTCAAGCCCCGCTGTCCCTTATTCTCTGCGCTATTGATGGACTGTCTGCCTATCAAGAAGTGTATGGTTTGGCAGCCACAGATCGGTGCTTACACGATATTGCCCAAGGGATTCGCTTGTGTGCTAAACGTCCATCCGACCTGGTGGCGCGGTATACAGAGCATATGTTTGCAGTGTTGCTACCCGAGACGCCAGAAGCTGGACTTCAGTCTGTTTTGACAGAAGTGCGATCGCAGCTTTGCAAGTTACCGTGCCTTGCCCTAGAGAGTAAGCCACCGATTACCCTGCGATTGGGATCCGCTTCTATGGTTCCTAATGTAGAGCAAGAGTTCCACAGTTTAATTCAAGCCGCAGCGCGATCGCTGACTTAGGGCGCGCAAGGCGATCCGCTGTGCCGCACAATGGGGGTGGACAACCCAATGGTTCTCCCTGTTATTGCGTCAGAACATCTCAATCCCATGAGCGATTTTCAATCCGTTAGCGCTGCTGTTGCCAAGCTCTACGACACCTACCCCTTTCCTCCAGAACCCTTGTCCGATGAGCCGCCGCCTGGCTATAACTGGCGATGGAACTGGGACACAGCCTATAGCTTTTGTACAGGCCAAAAGCCGTCTCGCCAAAATATTCGAATTTTAGATGCGGGCTGTGGTTCAGGGGTGGGAACCGAATATTTGGTTCACCTTAACCCTGAGGCAGAGGTCATTGGTATTGATTTAAGCTCAGGCACCTTGGCGGTTGCCCAAGAGCGATGTCGCCGTTCTGGGGTCGCGGATCGCGTCACGTTTCAACAGTTGAGCTTATTTGATGTTGATCAACTGCCTGGAGAATTTGATCTCATCAACTGTGTAGGGGTGCTCCACCATACGGCTGACCCCATTCGTGGCATTCAAGCTTTAGCCCAAAAGCTGGCCCCCGGCGGCATTTTTCATATTTTTGTCTATGGCGAACTGGGCCGTTGGGAAATCCGGCTGATGCAGGAGGCCATTGCCCTGTTGCAAGGGGAGCGTCGTGGGGACTACACCGATGGCGTTCACATTGGGCGGCATATTTTTGAAGCCTTGCCAGAACAGAACCGCCTCAAAAAGCGTGAAGCGGAACGCTGGTCTATGGAAAACAAGCGGGATGAATGCTTTGCCGATATGTATGTCCATCCCCAGGAAATTGATTACACCATTCCGAGCTTGCAGCGGTTAATTGACGCCTCTGGCCTTGAATTTTTAGGGTTCTCTAACCCGCAAACTTGGCAGCTTGACCGCTTGCTAGGCCGTTACCCTGACTTGATGGAACGCGCAGCAGGGCTTACGGATTGGGAGCGTTACCGTTTAATTGAGTTGCTCGACCCAGAGTCTGTCAGTCACTACGAATTTTTCTTGGGCAAGCCGCCGCTATCCTACATCGACTGGTCTCAAGATGCTGACTTGCTAGCTGCGATTCCAGAAATTAATCCTTGTCTGGATGGATGGCCCTCGGATTGCCTGTTCAACTGCGACTACCAAATTATTCGCTTAGATCCGGCTGAGCGCTGCTTTTTAGAAGCCTGTGAGGCAAATACTCAAGGGATGCGACGCACGACGGCTGACCTGCTGCAAGATGCTCCGCTGTCCCTAGAACAAGTGCGATCGCTCTTGAGGAATCGATTGTTACTGCTCAATGTGGGAGATGTCAGAGTGTAAAATTCCCATTAAGTATTGTTACCTCTGCATGATATTATGAGCAGTGGCTTACAGTTTAGCAATTTAAACCGCCCAACCTGTGAACCCATCAGACTTGCCGATTCAGGCCACCCCTCCGTCCTCGGAAGAGCAACCTACCGAATCTGAAGCGCCTTCGTCCAATCACTCCATGAATGAGTACTATCAACTCCGCCAAGAGTTGTTAGTTACAACACTCATTTTGATGGCGATCGCCTTTGGTCCAATCTGGTGGTTTTATTCACTGAAAGTCGCACTCAATTATTTAGTTGGGGCGTGCACGGGTGTGGTTTACTTAAAGTTGCTGGCACGAAACGTAGAGCGGCTCGGTACTGAAAACAGTCGAGTCGGTAAAAGTCAACTGGCTGTCTTTATTGGGGTCATTATTTGTGCCACTCAATGGAAGCAACTAGAAGTTATGCCGGTTTTTCTGGGTTTTCTGACCTATAAAGCTGCGATTCTCGTTTATACGCTCAAAACTGTTGCCAAGTCTCAGTGAGTGGCTAAGTTTAGCATAGCTTAAGCCGATCTGAGGCGTTTTGCATAAAGTTCCCATGAGGTTGTGCAACCTATGCACTTTGGCAGCCTTCTGCTCAATTCTATTGAACTACACAACTTATTGCCGATCGCAAAGCTAGAAGTAGGGCACCATCTCTACTGGCAGCTGGGCGGTCTGAAGGTTCACGGGCAGGTTTTTCTAACCTCCTGGATCGTTATTGGGCTGCTTTTGATAGCATCCTTTGCTGCCACCCGAAATATTCAAAGGATTCCTGGCGGTATTCAAAATCTCATGGAATATGCGCTGGAATTTGTGCGGGATTTGACCAAAAATCAAATTGGCGAAAAAGAGTATCGCCCTTGGGTTCCCTTTGTTGGAACGCTCTTTTTGTTTATCTTCGTGTCGAACTGGTCGGGTGCATTAGTCCCTTGGAAACTCATTGAGTTACCTGAAGGAGAACTTGCTGCGCCAACCAACGATATCAACACGACAGTTGCGCTGGCTCTTCTGGTTTCTTTGGCTTACTTTTATGCAGGCTTTAAGAAAAAAGGATTGGGTTACTTTGCGAAGTATATTCAGCCAACCCCCGTTCTGTTGCCTATCGCGATTTTAGAAGATTTTACTAAGCCGCTTTCCCTCAGTTTCCGACTTTTCGGGAATATTTTGGCAGATGAGCTTGTGGTAGGCGTCTTGGTGCTTTTGGTGCCTTTGTTTGTACCTTTGCCCGTGATGCTGCTGGGTTTGTTTACAAGTGCAATTCAAGCGCTTGTATTTGCCACTCTAGCTGCCGCATACATTCATGAGGCGTTAGAAGGGCATGGCGAAGGGGAGCATGAAGAAGCGCACTAAGCTAGCTTGTTCTAGCCAATCGTTGCGCTTTGATGGTCTCTAATGTCTGCCTGTGCCACTAGGTCTGGCGTCTGTTTTGGGTTGGGTCTGACTGCGTTTCAGCCTGCCAATGTTATTTGTCGTCATTTGAATTCGCGAAAAGGATAAAAGCATCATGGAACCGTTAGTTGCTGCTGCCTCTGTTATAGCTGCTGCCCTTGCAATTGGCCTCGCTGCAATTGGCCCTGGTATTGGTCAAGGGAATGCATCTGGAAGTGCAGTTGAAGGGATTGCACGTCAGCCTGAGGCTGAAGGCAAAATCCGTGGAACGTTGCTGTTAACCCTAGCATTCATGGAATCCCTGACGATTTATGGTCTGGTGATTGCGCTGGTGCTGCTGTTCGCAAATCCTTTTGCGTAAATCTACGTCCGTCTTGGGTTGCTGGGTCGCTATTTATAGTGCATCTAGCAGCCCAAGATGAAACGAGCTGCAATAGGAGAAAAACGCATGTTCGATTTTGATGCTACTTTGCCCCTAATGGCAATCCAGTTTTTAGCACTGGTTGCGATTCTAAACGTTGTTTTCTTTAAGCCGCTCTCGAAAGCGTTGAGCGAGCGCCAAGAATATATCAATGGCAATAATACCGAGGCTCGCGAGCGCTCGGATAAAGCGAAACGGCTTGCCCAGGACTACGATAGCAAGCTGTCCTCTTCTCGTCGCCAAGCTCAGACTATTTTTGCAGATGCCCAAGCTAGTGCCCAGAAGCAAGCTGCTCAACAGGTTGCTGAAGCGCAAAGCCGACTTCAATCGCAAGCCATGGCTACTCAGCAAGAACTAGATCAACAAAAGCAAGAAGCTTTTAATCAGCTTGAGCAAGAAGTGGGAGCCCTTAGTCAGCAAATTTTAGGCAAGCTTTTAGGACCGGAATTAGCACGCTAACGGGAGTCCTCTACTACTTCTCGACTTTGTGCTCGCGCTCTTGAGCATCTGGGTCAAGTGTATCTGCTCTTTGTCAATGAGTCATCAGCACTACAGTTACGGAAAAAGAACATGGGGATGTTTTACTGGCTAGCAACAGCGTCTGGCATGGCTGAACTTTCGGAATCGGCTGAGGCCCACGGATTTGGCCTAAATACCGATATTTTTGAGGCGAACCTCATCAACCTGGCCATCGTCATTGGTGTCGTCATTTACTTTGGGCGGGGCTTTTTAGGCAACATTCTCTCTGAGCGTCGTTCTGCGATTGAAACAGAGATTACGGAGTCTGAGAGCCGCAAGAAATCCGCCATTCAGACTCAAACCACCCAGGAGCAAAGAATTGCTCAGGCGGAAGCGGAAGCGCAAAAAATTGTCGCAGATGCTCAAGAGGGTGCAAAGAAAGCCCAAGCCGATATTTTGGCCCAAGCGATTTTGGAAATTCAGCGTCTGGAAGAAAGTGCCTCCCAAGATACGACCTCTAGCCAGGAACGGGCGATCGCCGAACTGCGTCGTCGCGTGGTTGAACTGTCCCTCAAGCAAGTCGAGCAAGAGCTGGAAGCAAAACTTGCTAACAACGAAGACGCTCAGCGTCAACTCATTGATCGTAGTATTGCCCTACTGGGAGACCACTCATGAACACCGCGAGTGCTGGAATGGTTGAGCCCTACGCTGAGGCATTGATGTCTTTAGCGCAAGCTCAAAATCTAGCCGATCCCTTTGGCGAAGATGCCAACTTAGTGCTGAGTACGCTTTCCGCTTCTGCAGAACTGAGAGATTTTTTAGTCAATCCCTTTATTAAGGCTGACTCGAAAAAACAAGTTTTGCGTCAACTGTTCGAGTCTCAAGTACAGTCGTATTTCCTCAATTTCTTATTGCTGCTGGTTGATCGTCGTCGGATCTTTTTACTCGAAGACGTCTGTCAGCAGTACCGAGTGCTGCTGCGGCAGCTGAGAAATACGGTGCTCGCTGAAGTTACTTCTACTCTAGAGTTGACAGAGGCTCAGCGGGAAGCTGTTGTGCAGAAAATCAAGTCTATGACGGGTGCTGCTGCAGTTGAGCTTGAAGTCAAAATTGACCGCGATCTGATTGGCGGGGTCATTATTAAAGTTGGTTCTCAAGTGCTTGATGCAAGCATTAGAGGCCAATTGCGCCGGATTGGGATGTCGCTGTTAAACGCAGGCGCTTAAGTCCGAACCCAACTTTCTCGATGTTTGATTTGTCTTACAACCCAGAATTCCGATTCAGAGCAAGCCCATGGTAAGTATCAGACCTGACGAAATCAGCACAATTATCCGCCAACAGATTGAGCAATATAACCAAGACGTTAATGTTGACAACGTTGGCACCGTTCTGCAAGTGGGCGATGGTATTGCCCGCATTTATGGCCTAGAAAAGGCAATGTCCGGTGAGCTTCTAGAGTTTGAAGATGGCACCGTCGGTATTGCGTTGAACCTTGAAGAAGATAACGTGGGCGCCGTGCTCATGGGTGATGGCCGCGAACTGCAAGAAGGCAGCACGGTCAAGGCGACGGGTAAAATCGCTCAAGTGCCTGTGGGCGACGTCATGATTGGTCGTGTGCTGGATGCTCTGGCCCGTCCGATTGACGGTAAGGGAGAAATCCATGCTACCGAATCTCGCCTAATTGAATCTCCTGCACCTGGCATCATTGAGCGGAAGTCCGTGTATGAGCCGATGCAGACCGGGATTACCGCTATTGATTCCATGGTTCCCATTGGTCGTGGTCAGCGTGAGCTGATCATTGGTGACCGTCAAACCGGCAAAACCTCGGTGGCGATCGACACCATCTTGAACCAAAAGGGTCAAAATGTAATCTGCGTTTACGTTGCCATTGGTCAAAAGGCTTCTACTGTTGCCAATATTGTGAACGTGCTGCGTGAGCGCGGTGCGTTGGAGTACACCATTGTGGTGGCTGCAAACGCTAACGATCCTGCAACGCTGCAATACCTGGCACCTTACACCGGTGCAACCCTGGCCGAGTACTTTATGTACACCGGCAGACACACCTTGGTAATTTATGACGATTTGTCCAAGCAAGCGCAAGCGTATCGTCAGATGTCGCTGTTGCTGCGTCGTCCACCCGGGCGCGAAGCTTATCCTGGTGATGTGTTCTACCTCCACTCTCGTTTGCTAGAGCGTGCTGCTAAACTCAGCCCTGAGTTGGGTGAAGGCAGTATGACTGCTCTGCCGATTGTAGAAACCCAAGCGGGTGACGTTTCTGCGTACATTCCGACCAATGTAATTTCGATTACCGATGGTCAGATCTTCTTGTCTTCTGACTTGTTCAACGCTGGTTTGCGCCCTGCCATCAACGCGGGTATTTCTGTGTCTCGGGTCGGTTCTGCGGCTCAGATCAAGGCGATGAAGCAAGTTGCTGGGAAACTGAAGCTGGAGTTGGCTCAGTTTGCTGAGCTAGAAGCGTTTGCTCAATTTGCGTCTGACTTGGATAAGGCGACGCAAAATCAGTTGGCACGAGGCCAGCGCTTGCGTGAGCTGTTGAAGCAGTCTCAGTATTCTCCCATTCCTGTGGAAGAGCAAGTGGCGCTGATCTACGCTGGTACCAATGGGTATCTCGATGAGATCGATGCGGATAAGGTTGTGAGCTTTATTGCGGGTCTGCGGTCGTACTTAAATACGAACAAGCCGCAGTATGGCGAAACCGTTCGCTCAGCTAAAGCCCTCAATGCGGAAGCGGAAGAGATCCTGAAAGCTGCAATTGGCGAGTACAAGAAGACCTTCATGGCTGCTGCCTAGGAGAATCGACGATGGCCAATCTAAAATTCATCCGCGATCGCATTCAGTCTGTGAAAAATACCAAAAAAATCACAGAAGCGATGCGGTTGGTGGCTGCTGCTAAGGTACGCCGCGCTCAGGAACAAGTGATTGCGACACGGCCCTTTGCAGATCGTCTGGCTCAGGTGCTTTACGGGTTGCAGTCGCGCCTGAAGTTTGAAGAAGCCAATTTGCCGTTGCTCAAGCAACGCCAAGTTCAAAAGGTCGGATTGTTGGTTGTAACAGGCGATCGCGGTTTGTGCGGTGGCTATAACGGCAACATCATTCGTCGGGCTGAAGAGCGTATTCGCGAACTCAAGAAAGAGGGGATTGATTACACCCTGATTCTGGTGGGACGCAAAGCGACTCAATACTTTCAGCGTCGCAATCAGCCCATTGAGGCGACCTACACAGGTTTGGAACAAGTGCCGACTGCAGCGGAAGCTTCAAAAATTGCCGATGAGTTACTCTCGCTCTTTTTGTCCGAAACTGTGGATCGCGTTGAGCTGATCTATACCCGATTTGTGTCTTTGGTCAGTTCGCGTCCGGTGGTGCAAACCTTGTTACCTCTGGATCCTCAGGGTCTAGAAACGCCTGACGATGAAATTTTCCGCCTTACAACTCGTGGTGGACAGTTCCAAGTCGAGCGTGAACGCGTTCCTGCTCAAACTCAGCCGCTGGCTCAAGATATGATTTTTGAGCAAAATCCGGTTGATATCCTGGATGCGTTGTTGCCGCTGTATCTGAACAATCAGCTGTTGCGATCGCTCCAAGAATCCGCAGCCAGTGAACTTGCTGCTCGGATGACTGCTATGAATAACGCCAGCGATAACGCTAGCTCTTTGATTACAACCCTCACGTTGTCCTATAACAAAGCCCGTCAAGCCGCGATTACCCAAGAAATTCTTGAGGTTGTCGGTGGTGCCGAAGCGCTCAATTAAGGTTCATCGTTGAATTAATAACGCCTAGCTTTCCAGAGAATATCTGGAAAGCTTTTTTTTGGTCTGTGTTCAAAGACCTCTTAACACGCGATCGCGCTCAATATCGAGGATGCGTTTGGCTGCCAGGTCTTGCGTCACTTGGGGCGGCAGTGCAGCTAAGGCCTCGATTCGACGCAGGGGTTTGCGGTTGGGATAAAGGTCTTGGGCAACGACATCGGCAATAAAGACCGTGCGATCGCCTAAGTCAATGGAGTGACTGATCTGGCATTCCGCCCAGCCGCACGTATTCGGCAAAAGTGGAATGCCCGTAGCAGTATAGGTTGCAGCGATTCCTTCAAACTTATCCGTTTCGCGGGTTGAGCAAAGACCAAACAGGGGAACCCACGCTTCCTGCCCCTCTGCTAATAAATGAACGGCAAAACGTTGGCTTTGTTGGATGAGATCGAAGGTGTAATTGTAAGGCGAAATTGCTGCGATCACTCGTAGATGTTCTGGAATCAAAGCAGCTAAAGTTACCCAAGTGGCCACTTGACCGCTTGTAAGACCTGCATGAGCCGCTGTAATGATATAGATTTCAGGATTTGTGAGGTTAAAGATTGAAGTTGACACCACAGATGCACCGATAGACTATAGACAGCTTAAGCGCTGCCTATCTAGTTTTTAAGGATTTTCTACTTCTTTGATACATGGGGAGGTTTGTAAAAACGTGAAATGAAAGGCGTACACTGAGTATGCATGACTGAATTCCTAAAAAGGCCTAGTTTGCTGGTAAACGACTATAAAAGCATCTGGCGGGTCAATAGGACATCAGAGGCAGGGATTTTTAGCGCACAAATACGAAGAACTTAACGCTATTTGCACTCAAAATGTCGCCTGCTGCTATTAATTTCACCTTATAGAACTCGTTTCTATACTTTTCTTTTATGTTTTCCTATAGTCGCTTAAAACGCTTTCTCATTGGTCAATCGCTACCTACTAGCGCCCATGCTGAAGAACGCTTGAGTAATGCTGCTGGGCTTGCAGTTTTATCGTCTGATGCGTTGTCTTCGGTGGCTTACGCGACTGAAGAAATTCTGCTGGTTCTGGTTGCAGCAGGCAGTAGTGCTTTGGTGTGGTCTTTGCCGATTGGTTGCACCATTGTCGGACTGCTAACGGTTGTGATCTTATCCTACCGACAAACGATTCGGGCCTATCCCAATGGCGGTGGCTCTTATATCGTGGCGCGTGAGAACTTAGGGCTTTACCCTGGCTTAGTGGCTGGGGCTTCCTTGATGATCGACTACATCTTAACGGTAACGGTGAGTATCTCTGCAGGGACTGCTGCCCTAACCTCTGCCGTTCCAGTGCTGCAAAACTTCACTGTAGAGCTGTGTTTATTGTTTATGGCGCTGCTGATGCTCGCCAATTTGAGAGGGGTTAAGGAGTCGGGGCAGATCTTTATGATCCCGACTTTCATCTTTATTGTCTGTATTTTCATCCTGATTGGATGGGGGTTAGTGCAGTTATGGTTTGGTCATGCGGTGATTCCAGATTACCCCGTGGATCCACCGACTAAAGCATCGCTGTCGTTATTTTTTATTCTGCGTGCCTTTTCGGCAGGCTGCTCTGCACTTACGGGGGTAGAGGCGATTTCTGATGGTGTGCTTGCCTTCAAACCGCCGGAATGGCAAAACGCGAGCAAGACCTTACTTTACTTAGGGTTGATTCTTGGGTCGATGTTCATAGGCATTACCTATCTGGCTCATGCCTACCACATTATGCCTGTGGAAGGGCAAACGGTTGTGTCGCTGTTGGGGCGTCAGATTTTAGGGCTAGGACCGTTCTACTACTTTATTCAAATTGCAACCCTATTAGTTTTGCTGCTTGCAGCGAATACCAGTTATGCAGATTTCCCACGGTTATGCTACTTCTTGGCTAGGGATGGGTTCTTGCCACGTCAGCTAGCGTTTTTGGGTGAGCGGCTGGTGTATTCCAATGGAATTATTATTCTTAGTTTGGCCGCTGCCGCGTTGATTATTGTGTTCCAAGGTAGTACTAACGCGGTGATTCCGCTCTATGCAGTCGGTGTGTTTACGTCCTTTACCTTGTCACAGGCTGGGATGGTAAGGCGATGGTTCCGCACCCGAGCTGAAGGTTGGGAAGCGGGTGCTATCTTAAACGGCTTAGGGGCAATGGTGACAGCGGTTGTCTTGGTTGTGATTGTGGCGACTAAATTTACCCAGGGTGCTTGGGTCGTTGTCTTTGGGATTCCCATCGTAGTGTACGGCTTTATGCGAATTTACCGTCACTATCGCCTTGTCGCGAATCGTTTGAGTTTACAGTCGGTTGCGCCGCGCAGCTACATGCCATACACGCCAGCAGAAAATCCAACCCATCCGGCGGTGGTGATTGTAGGCCAATTAAATCGAGGAACGTTAGAAGCGTTAGACTATGCGCGTTCCATTGCGGATGAAATTACCGCGTTGCATGTGGATATTGGTTCTACAGATCGCGAAAAGTTGCAAAAACGCTGGCAGGAATTTGGCAATGGAATTCCGTTAGTGATTACGGAATCTCCTTATCGAGAAATTGTACTTCCCATTGTGGAGTATGTTGGGGAGTATGAGGCACAGTATCCTGGTCTGATGACAACGGTTGTGATTCCTACCTTTGTGACTCGCAATTGGTGGGAAGGTTTGTTGCACAACCAAACTGCGTTTTTCTTGGAGCGAGCGTTGCTGGCTAAAAAAAGCCGTGTGGTTACGCGGGTTCGCTACTATCTCTAATTTCGGTTTTGTTAGAGTGAAGTAGATTGCCTGCTTTTTTATTGCCTGCTTCCTTAAGGTTGGGAGAATCCTTTTAATTGCTCTAGCGTTGCACGGTACTGTTCAGTTTTGCCTTGACTTTTATACAGTTCGGCTGCTTGTTTGAAGTTGGTGTAAGCTTCGCGGGGACTACCACTTCGAAGGTAAGCTAAGCCTTGGTTATAGTACCCGTGGGCAAAGTTGGGGTCGAGTTGGACGGTTTGGCGAAAATCCATAATTGCGGCTAAGAAATTTCGCTGCATTAGATAAAGGGAACCACGTTCATTGAAAGCGATAATATTTGCGGGGTCTAGTCTGACCACTTGATCTAAGGCGGCGATCGCACCTGGAACATCGTTTTGTCGAACTTTGAAGTTAGACTGAGCCATCAAATCGCCGATGAGGGCTTGATCGGCGCTGGAAGGGCTGGGGACAGAGGAAGGGTTAGGGCTAAGGGTTGGTTTAACAAGGCTCAATTGTGCTTTGGGAATGAGGTTAAATAAGGTCTGAACGGGAATACCTAAATTCATTCCTGATTTGACATAAATCGATGGATTGAGCGACTGATCTTGCATTTCTATCTTGGCGTCTGCGCGACCGTGGATGCCAATTAATGCGCCATTTCCATTAAAGATGGGGCCACCGCTCATGCCAGGTAAGGTGGCGTTGGTATAAACCAGTCCATAGCCATCGGCAAAGGGATGGGATGAGTTGGCTGTGATTTCACCTGTGGTAAAGGTATACACGGATTCGGTCATGGCGACTGTTTTGGCAGGGAATCCTGCGACGAAACAGGGTGAACCTTCGCTTAGTGGCTCAGGGGTGGATACGGTTGCGACTGGATAGTTTTGTGTACTTTCGAATTGGGCGATCGCTAGGTCTGCTGTGGGATGTTTTTTGACTGTTGTGCTGTTTAGCGTATAGCGTTGGCCGTCTGGGGCAATCACTTCATAGGTTGTAGAACTGGCTAGAACATGGGCGGCGGTTAACACCGTATAGGTCTTGCCCAATTTGCGAATTATAACCCCAGAACCAGATCCGCCAGGATTCACAATCCGTACAACTACGCTTCTTGCCATCTGGTTAATTGCTGCTGAGTTACTGGCAGCAATGACGGTGATCGGTTGGGCTGCGATCGCTGTTATGGCAAAGCTAAGGGTAATTGGAGGGAGTGACCAAGGCAAGTTTTTCATTTGGCTTAGGATTGGCTAGCTACACGTTGGAAGTTTAATTGACTTTGATTTTTCGAGGTACATTTCTATAATGTATTGGCAATTCTACCAAAGCTATTACGACTATTATCTTTAATAAAGCTGGAAAATTATAGTATCGCTTGGCTCTGAAGATTGATAAATATAGGGTGGATGTATCTTCTTAAACTTAAGAGCTTCATCAAGAAGATGAGAAAAAAATTCTGCTTCATTTCCAGATAGCCAAAAAATTCCATCATGGCTACTCTCACGGACTAATTCATCATCGAACTTAACCTGGACTTGTATTCGACCATCTGGATACAGATAGTTCCACTCAGTAGATATTCTCAAGCATGGCTCAGAAGTATCTGAATTCAAATAACCAACCACCTTTACTTCCTGAGTGGCAAGAGCTTCAGAAGCTTTTTTAAGCTGTCTAGAAATTTTCTTTATTTCAATGTCATTAAACCACCAATAGCTTGAATGGTCTTCTGATGTTTCTAATAAAATACAAATTCCTAAATACTTTTCATATATTCCTCCGTCAACTTGTACGCAAATTCTCTGTTCCTCTTGATTCGAAGACAGTGAGCCAAGTGTTCCAATTGTTTTGTCCTGTATAATCTTCGGACAGTTATTGTTGAGGAAGGAAATAGCGTTGCTTAAACCATTAATCAACTTCTCAGTATTTTGGTTTGAAAGGTGATATATGTGGCAAATATCATTATAGATTAATATCAAACGTGTTGAAATGATGTCACTTTTATAAATGACGCCAATGTCAACTACGATCAATGTTTCACTGTCAACTTCAATAGAGCCCAGTAAATTAACCCTATTGTCTTCAAGGTTTATTGTATTGATTTGTTCAAAGACGAGAGCAGTAATCTCAGGATATATACGTTGAGATTCATTCTTTTGGTTAATGCTTTCCCATAGAAGATGAGAAAGCATTTCTGCTTGACTAATGCTAATTGGTATGATTTCTTCTAATTCTTTTTCATGATGAATGAAATTAATTTCAGAGCATAACTCTAATTCGTTA
>DATNQK010000713.1:0-12014 GCA_036704065.1 Stenomitos sp. | reverse complement strand
CTTGGCTATACACCAACCAATGGTCACTGCATTCCATGCGGCTGATGACCTCGCATTCGATATAAGCCAGTGCATCCGTAAGGACAGGACTGCCGTTCCCTGCTGTTTGGGTACTCACGCCTGCAAATCGATCTGCACCCGGCATAAATCGCTTCAGGAAATGTTTCATTAATCCCAAATGTTTGCCTTCTTCTAAAACATTCAGGACAAAGCGATCGCCCACTTGCATCAAGGATTCAATGGCCCGATCTTTAGCAACAGCAACCGTAAACCCAAGCGGTTCAAAACTCGCCTGCGCCACCCAAGACGCCAACATCGCCCCTTTGACCTCTCCTTTTTTGGCGGTGATGATATACAGCCCACCAGAGAGCCGTCCGAGGGCCTTCTCCAGATCGTTACTGAGGGATTTTTGAGCTTTGATTTTGCGATCGCGGATCAGCAATTGCCCCAAGTCAGTTCCAGACTCTTCGCAGAGCTGATAGGTCGATTCTGTAGGCGTTGTTTTAATCCGAATCGGCTCAAACCCTAATTTCAAACCTAAGTCGCGAAAACGTGCGACCAGTGGATCAATCGGCTCGTCATCTCCACCATAGGCCTCAAATAGACCGATGGTTTGTTTAGGATTCACTGCGGCCAGTAGCGTGCCGAAGGCTGCTTTTGCCGCCGCACCCGTCGGCCCCGAACTCGGAGGAGTACATAAAATCAGCCCTTGCGAGCGACTGGCCAACTCAGCAACCTCCTGTGGGTCTGCGGATTTAAGATCCATCATGTCCACGGCAACTTCGGTTTTGGTTACCCCTCGAGCGATCGCTTGAGAGAGGCGATCACTATAGCCATAATCCGACACGTAAAAGACAGCCACTGTCGCCTCAGCCTTAGCCTTCGCTTGGCTCCAATCTCGGTAGTTTTGGGTCAATCCTTGGAGATGGTGCCGCAGTAGTGGCCCGTGGCCTGTGGCAATCGTCGTGATGGGGGGCAATTCATCCATCCGCTTCATGGCCGATAACACGGAGCGGGCATTCGGTGCCATTAAGCACTCGTAGTAAAACCGAAAGTCCGGCTCAATGGCCTTCAGGTCAGCGTCGAAGCAATCGTCACTACAATAGTGCATGCCAAAGGCATCACAGGTGAAGAGGATACCCGTCTTGGCGTCGTAGGTAAAAATCGTATCTGGCCAGTGCAAGTTTGGTGCCATCACAAACTCCAGCACATGGCCTTGGCCTAAGTCCAGCTTGTCTCCATTTTTGACAATCAGCCGATTAAAGGGTTGATGAACCAAGTCTTCCAAAAACTGAATCGCAACCTTAGAGGCCACCACCGTTGCATTGGGAGCCAGTTTTAGCACCTCGCCCACGAGTCCACTGTGGTCCGGTTCCGTATGGCTGACAATCAGGTAGTCAATCTCTGCTGGATTGAGGTTTTGCTGTAAAAGATTCAGGTAAAGGTCGCGAAATTTTTCGTGAGAGGTATCAACCAACGCCAGCTTATCGCCGCGAATGATAAAGGAGTTATAGGTTGTACCGTTTTGCAGGCCAAACTCGATATCAAACCGATCTCGATCCCAATCGAGCGATCGCAGGGTAGTGGTATCGGTAGCAATCTCCAGAACTTGAGTGGTCAGTCGTTTAACGGCTGGAGTCGCCGGATGAGGTGTTGCGACCATTGAAACGCTCCTTTGACTCAGGGGGTGCTTGTTTCAATGGTAATTCACTTTTTCAACGCGACCGATTTTAATCTGCGATAGGCTCGACTAGGGATCTTTATCATCAAAGGGGAGGTACATCGTTACAGTTGGCACAGTTGGCCTGAACGATGGCCCGACAGGTGCTAGAAGCGATCGCGCAACACCAAATCAGAATTAAGGGTCAAAGTTAAGTCGTCTTTCGGCCTCACCACAATCACATCGGTACTGCGGTTGCGTCCCGCAATCAGCCATCCCGCTAACGCACCCGCTCCAGCCCCAGCAAGGGTTTTAAAGACCCCAGGTTTGGTGACAAGGCTAGAAATAGCAGCCGAAGCGGCACCACCCACAAGCGCACCTTGCCAGATCGGTGCGGTGTTGGCACCCCCAGAAATGGTTTTGCGGTAGTTGACCACATTGGTGCTGGCATCCAGCCTACGCTCAGTGCCATCTTCTAAAAAAATGCGTTTGGCAACAAATCGTGTGCCATCTTCGGCAGGACGAAACTCTCCCTCAATCCGGGTACCTCTGGGAATTAACACCGTTCCCATATCAGAGCGAATCGGCTCTCGCGTTTCTAAAGTCACGGACATGGTTTCATCCGGTTTGAGCACAATTCTCTTGGCATTGGGCTCACCCACTTGAACTGTAGTGCCCGCCTGAATCCGTCCAGCACGGTTTTGCAGACGATCTGGCACACTGTTTTGCTGCGAAAATAACCCAGCCGCAGCAGGTTGTTCAAATGCAACCAGTGGCAACAGGGTAACGGGGCTTAAGCTTACGGTCAGCAACAGCGCCATGCTTGCACGCCAATTCTGTTTGAACATACTGACATATTCTCCTGTAAGACATTCCAAAATTTGGGCTATTTAGCCCATATATGCGCTTCAGTGCGATTTTTGAGGTGAAATGAAGACTTGAGCGTAGCGATCGCAGCGCTAGCTTCCATATCCATATCAGACCTAAAACAGAATGAGAAGGTTCCAGGCAAACCATCGATTTTGAGCCACCGCAACTGAAGCGCATGAAATCGCCCAGGACAGGGCAGAGCCTAGGCCAAAACAGTGGAGCCTCGCCAATAGTCTGTCAACTGCTGGCTATGGTCGTGGGCTAAGGCATCGTAGGGAATATGAGACGGCATAAACGCCTGTACTTCAGAAATTTCACGATGGTCTTCAATACAAAACTGGCCCGAAACGTTCACCTCAACGGTGACGCAAATGGAATGTACCCGTGGGTCACGTTGAGGCGACGAATAAACACCAACCATCCGCCCAACGCGTTGCACTTGTAATCCCGTTTCCTCCTTGAGTTCGCGGTGTAAAGAGGTCAAAATATCCTCTCCCCAATCCACCATGCCACCAGGGAGTCCCCAGCAATCATTGTCTCGACGTCGAACCAAAACAATTCTGCCATCTTCCAGGACGGGGATAATGACAACGCCACAAATGGGATGGCGAAAAATGAGCTTCAGAATGGTCTGTACAACCGTCCATCGTGACTGAAAGGCAGCCTGAAAATTCATGAAGGACACCGTGCCATAATTTTTTGATTGATCAAAAGGGCGTTGAACCCAATTTCCCTACAGACTGAGTGGCTCGACCTCAATTTCTATCTAACTTGGAGTCATGATTTGGCGCATATTATCTAAGAGTTCCCCAGCATGGGATTCGGCTTTGACTTTGCGGTAAATCTTTACGATGACGCCTGTCGGATCGATCACAAACGTTTGGCGATAAACCCCTTCATACTGCTTACCCATAAATTGCTTGGGGCCATAACTTTCATAAGCTTTGGCCACGCTGGCATCTGGGTCGCACAATAACGTAAAGGGTAAGTTGTGTTTGGCAATAAATTTTTGATGTGCAGTTGCACCATCTGGGCTGATGCCTAAGATTTGAATATTTTGGGACTGAAACGATTCAAAGTGATCGCGAAATCCACAAGCTTCTTTTGTGCAACCGGGCGTATTGTCCTTAGGGTAGAAATACACAATAACCCACTGCCCCCGAAACTGCGATAGGTGTATGTACTCGCCCTGCGCATTGCTTAAGCTGAATTCGGGAGCAGGTGAACCAATCTGTATACTCATTGCTGTCTGAATCGTGTTTACCTGCTATTGTCACCCATCAAGTACTGCGATGACAGGTGTCTTTAGGGCTAACAGGCACCTTCGCTTCTTAAACCAACCGCGTTAGGATAAAGAACATCTAACAGTGGCTATTCTTGAACCTGGCTGAGCACTATGACCTTTTTTCGGCAATACATTGCACCATTATTCATCGTTCTTATTTTTTTAATTGCGCTAGTCGCTGTTAGCGCTAGGGCCTTTTTACCTTCAGATATGGCACAGCCTGCTCCCGTTGAAGTAGGGACAGCACAACTCAATCCATCGGCACTGGCCTTCCGCTTGGGGGCAATGACGGGTGGGCGTTGAGACACCCGACGACCACGGCATAAACTATCAGTTTCGAAGGGGAAAAAGGTCTGACCTCAAGGATTTAGTGACATTCATGCAGCAGACCTACCGGGAACTCTGCCCAGACGCTAAACTGGAGCATCTGTCTCAAACCGTGATGCAACTCTGGTCGGAGCAAACACCCGTTTGGTGGGCTATGGATGCAGCGCAAACGGATTCTCCTAGCGCACCTTTGGGATGCTTGTGGTTAGGACAAGCGGTAGACCAAGTGAGTGGCGATCGCTATACCCAAGTTTTTTTGCTTTATGTTTGCCCCAACCATCGCCGCCGAGGGCTAGGACAAGCATTGATGCAACTGGCGGAGCGATGGGCCTTGCAACAGGGTCATACTCAAGTTGGCCTGCACTCGTTTGTGAGTAATACACTCGCCCAAAACTTCTACACCAAGCTCGGGTACCAACCCCAAGCCACTTTTCTCAGAAAATCCCTGAATAGATCAGGCTAATATATGAAATAGCTTATGCAAATTATTGAGCTCAACCATTGGTGAGAATTAAGTGGTAAATGTCTTAGGGTTTACCATTTGTAACGCTTGATACCTGTGAGGGCTGCCTGTTAGATTCTGGGAACTCTATCAGATACATCCCTTGTTTTTTTTAATATCTCTCGTTTAATTTGCATTGAGTGCAGCGCTCATGAGCAACTCGCAGTTTCAACTTCCTAACGATTCTCAACATTTGGCAGTTTTATATAAGCAGTTGGTAATTAGTATTAAATTTCATCATGGTCAAACCTTAAGTCAGCTTCCTCGGGACTTAGCGCTGCAAGCGATGAATGAGGTCTGGGAGTCCTGTAATGCAAAACAGGTCAGTAAATCCGATCCCTAGGTTCCCTTAACGCTGCGATAGAAGTGTCGCACTATAATGTAGGAGAACTGATCTAAACACCTGTTTTGCAACGATGCGCCTAAAATCCTGGGAGTCGCCGCGCAGTGGTCGACAACGAAATGATAAGTCGAGGCAAGCTTCTGCCCGCTTAAGACAACTCAAAAAACGCAACCAACAATTACGAAAACGCCTTAAGTCCCAATCGAAATCGAATGATTCATCCACTCACCTCCCGCAAGCAATACGGGGGGTTTCTTTTTAGGTAAAGGCGGCAATACCCCCTAAGCCAACAGTGCCGAAACAAGGGGTAGGATGAAGAAAGTTGCTCTCCCCTCCTGTGCTTGATGCGCAGAATGTCATGATGTCTCAACGGCGATCGCTAGAAAGCCCACCGCTAGAATCCACCCAGATTTATCACGTTAATAATCCCGATGAGGTTGGGCAGCGTCTAGATCGCTGGCTGGCCGCCCAAAGACAGGATCTATCGCGATCGCAAGTTCAACGGCTATTGGAACAAGGCTATGTTCAGGTCAATAGCGGCGAGAGTACCAAAAAATATGCCATGCAGCTTGGCGATGTGGTGACCTTAACAGTACCTCCGCCTGTGCCTCTCGATTTAGAACCTGAAGCGATTCCGCTTACCGTCTTGTATGAAGATGAACATTTATTGATTGTCAATAAACCTGCGGGCTTGGTGGTTCATCCAGCCCCTGGTCATGCCACAGGAACACTGGTTCATGCGTTATTAGCTCACTGTAGCTCTGAGGAGCAAGGCACAAGCTTGTCTGGGATTGGCGGGACTCAGCGTCCTGGCATTGTGCATCGCCTCGATAAAGATACAACTGGGGCATTGGCGATCGCCAAAACCGATCAAGCCCACCAACACCTTCAAGCTCAAATTCAGGCCAAAACTGCACAACGCGATTATTTAGGGATTGTATTCGGAAAACCCTCTGGTCTATCAGGGGTAGTGGATCAGCCGATTGGTCGCCACCCAGTTGAACGCAAAAAAATGGCGATTGTTGCCGAAGAAAAGGGCGGAAGGGTAGCGCTCACCCATTGGCAAGTGAAGCAACGCCTTGGCCACTTCACGCTGATGCATTTTCGGCTACAAACAGGGCGCACGCATCAAATTAGAGTGCACAGTGCGTTTTTAGGGTGTCCTATCGTCGGCGATCCGCTGTATGGGAAGGGCCGTGATCTGGGCATTAATTTAACAGGACAGGTACTCCACGCGTGGCGATTGAGAGTACAACATCCAGTCTCCGAGGATTGGATTGAGGTAGAGGCTCCGTTACCGCCAGAGTTTCAGAAGGTATTGCGCATCCTGCAAGTTCGCTGCGGGGCCTCAATGAGCGAGACGGAATTTTAAAGCTGTGCTTGGGCGATCGCCAGTTGTTCCTGGGCTGGGCCAAAGTTCGGATCGAAGGACAGAGCAAGTTCAAACGCGGCGATCGCTTTTCCTTCGTTGGTAAACCGTAAAATAAAGCTTAGATCAATAAAACCAGCCTCTTTATTTCTGTTGAAAGAAGAGATTAATGCCTACCAGGAAGCGATTTCAACAGCAGGCGGTATTATTCTCCGTAGAAATACTGAACTTTAAATCCTGTGATATGAAACTTGAAAAGCCTGGGTAAGGTATTAACGGGAGCGAACGAAACGCATCAAACCTAATCTACAACCAAGAGAGCAAGCACCATGAAATCCGAATTCAAAGTAAAGTTCCTGCAAAACCTCGTCAGCAAGAAGAAGAACAACGAAGGGTTCACCCTGATTGAATTGTTGGTCGTTATCATTATCGTTGGTGTACTGGCTGCGATCGCACTACCTAGCTTCCTAAACCAAATCGGTAAAGCTCGTGGTTCCGAAGCCAAATCCAACCTGGGTACCATGAACCGCTCTCAACAGTCTTACCGACTAGAGAATAACACCTTTGCTTCTACCTTGACCAATTTAGATGCCAGAATCTCTGGTAAGTTTTACGGCTATGCAGTAACGGGTGGTAACGCAACAGGTGTAGGAGCTACAACTACTCCTACGAATGGGACAACCGACGGCCTCAAAGTATCTTCTGCTTATGCCACTCAGTCAGGTGATGTTTTCTCTCAAGCCATTTGCGAGTCTAACGACACATCAGGGACTGTTTCTGCAACCATGACCTCTACAACTTGCCCCGCCAACTATCGCAATATCAACTAGGTTAGTACTTACCCCATTAATTCAAGCTGGCAATGCTTAGTAGCTTAACCGAATAAACTGCGGAGTCTTGATTAGCGTTGAGTTAGGGAAATATTCAGGAGATAAAAGCCCACTAAATGGAATAGCTCCATCTAGTGGGCTTTATTTAAAGACTCAAGGAACAAAACAATAAGTTTTGTTCCAAGCCCGTTTTTGAAAAATTTCAAACGTAGATAATCTACTCAAAGTAGAACATTTTTCATCCAAGAACGCTAGCGTTCTTAAATTTCCAGAGTTCTCATCTTTCATAAATCATCAGTTCAATATAAGAAAATGGGATATTCTCTAAGTTTAATCATCTAATTCGATCTAAATCCAATAATTTTCTATCGACATAAAACCTAGACGGAAGAAAAATTCTTCATAGTTCTGACAAAAACTAGATAACTTTTACAATATCTACCACTCTTGTGTGAAAGTTTTCCCAAAAATCAATGATTCCCACCACAAACTTTCCTGAAAAAAGAAAAATCTTAGTACAACTTGCATACCAAACAAACAGTGGGTTTACACTCATTGAACTGTTGGTCTCAATTGTCATCATTGGTGTGTTAGCAGCAGTAGCATTACCAAGCTACCTAAATCAAGCCGCCAAAGCGAGAGGTTCGGAGGCAAAAGCAACTTTAGGTAGCATCAACCGATCTCAGCAAACGTACCGCTGGGAAAACAATATATTTGCAAGTAATATCTCACTTCTTGATATCAAAGTTTCTCCCAAGTTTTATAACTACCTAATTTCAGGTGCCAACACAGTAACCGCAACAGCGGTTACTATTACTCAGCAAGATGGCTTAAAGGCTTCTTCAGCAGGTATCACACAAAATGGAGATATATTTTTACAAATTGTATGCGAGGCAAAAGACACCCAACTCACTAATACAACATCAGTGGCTCCGAGTGTGATCAGTGGGCCTTCCTTAACCTGCCCATCAGGGTATAATATTGTTAACTAAGTCAAAAACACTTTGAAGTTCACAATTTCTTTATAAGATTTCTTTTGAGTTATTTTAAACCAAAAATAAAAAGCTATATTCCTTAATACTGTCTATTGTTATTTTGTTATTACAATCCAAGAATTGATATATTGCAGAACATATTTTTATGAGAGACATCAAAAAAAACTTTTGGGAACAAGAAAAATACAAGCAGTTCATCGAATACATTGAAAAAGAAATTGATTCTGGTTCTGCGGAAATTGACGACTACTTATATCTCGGGTTAGCCTATCTTGTACTAGGGGAGGAGGAAACTGCTCAACTTATTTGGCTAAGCGCAATAGCAGAGCATGAAGATTATGATGTTGTTAACGACCTAGTGACATTACTTTCCTCTGAAGCCGAAAGGTTAGCTTGTAATGACAAGTTAAAAGAGGCATGGGTCATATATAACCACATACGTGAATTTGCTCCTGACAATATCAGTAATTTATTAAATATCATTAATATTGCCACTAAGCTGGAACTACTGAGTGAAGACTTCAATGAAATAGCACAGGCTATTGAGTTACTGAAAACACACAATATAGATATTGATACCACTTTACTTCTTAAAACTGTAGAGCAGGTATTGTCAATTCCTGAACAACATAGCTTAGATTTTGCAGAAGCTTGTTCACCTTTTCTAAATCTCCAGCAATGGGCTGACTTACTTACAACAAAAGCTGCATATTTTGGTTTTGAAAGAAAACTCACCTACTTTTCTCTTGCGCTTGTTGAATTATGTCTAAAGTACCAGCCAAATAATCTTATAGCCCTAAACTTTCTACCACGGTTTCACACTGACTGTCGTCATTACAAAGAAGCGGTTAAAACTGCAAAAGATTTTTATTTAAACTCCGATAGCCAAGAAAACCTCTTTTATGCTAGCTGTATTCTTCTCAATGCCCTTGGCAATGCAGGCGATTGGAACGAAATACCAATTATTAGCGCCAAGCTAAAAAGTATAATTTCTGAAATTGTCGAATCAGGATCAACCCAGCTATCCTTAGATTTTATTCGTTTTTTAATTGTAAATACAGGATTTCTTTTATATTTAAAGGATGATTTTAGCAACAGGACTCTACAAAATCAGGTTAGCCATTTATTTTTAAAAAACATTCAATCAAATGCTAAAAGGCTTCACCAACCAAAAACCATAAGTTTAGCATCTCCAGAAAAACGCCTTAAGATTGGTTATATTGCTAGCACTTTAAGAGAGCATTCCGTTGGATGGCTTAGTCGATGGCTATTTCAGAATCACAATCGTGAAGAGTTTGAAATTTATATTTACTTAGTACAACAATTACCAGAAAATCTATTTTTCAATGAATGGTTTAGAGATAAAGTAGATCACTTTAGATATCTTCCCAATGAGGTTGATAAAGCAGCTCAAATCATTGAAGATGATCAACTAAATATATTGGTTGATTTAGATAGTGTGACCTTAGATCAAACTTGTACAATCCTTGCATTGAAACCTGCCCCAGTTCAAGTCACTTGGCTAGGGTTTGATGCATCAGGTTTGCCAACTATTGACTACTTCATTGCAGATCCTTATGTGCTACCTGAAGATGCACAAAAATACTACCAAGAAAAAATCTGGAGATTACCTCATACTTACGTTGCAGTAGATGGGTTTGAAACTGGCATCCCTAGTTTACGCAGATCAGATTTAGATATTCCAGAAAATGCAATTGTATATTGGAGTAGCCAGGGTGGGTTTAAGAGAAACCCTGAAACTATTCGCCTACAAATGAAAATATTAAAAGGCGTTCCTAACAGCTACTTTATGATTAAAGGATCTGGAGATCCAGATACTCTTCACGATATTTTTACTTCAATCGCTCAGGAGGAAGGGGTTGAAGCTGAACGGTTAAAATTTTTGCCAAGATCAGCCGATGAGTATACTCATCGAGCAAATCTTCACCTAGCAGATATCGTCTTAGATACCTTTCCCTATACTGGGGCTACAACTACACTAGAAACCCTTTGGGCAGGAATTCCATTAGTGACTAGAGTAGGTCAACAATTTTCAGCCCGGAATAGTTATGCATTTTTAATGAATGTGGGTGCGACTGAAGGATTAGCTTGGACAGATGAAGAATATATTGATTGGGGCATCCGTTTTGGCACTGATAGTCAACTTAGAAAAGATGTAACGTATAAGCTCCATCAAGCAAAAAATTCTTCCTGCTTATGGAATACAAAAGAATTCACCCTTGAAATGGAAAAGGCTTATCGTGAAATGTGGAATATCTATGTCAAAAATAATATAAAATAGACTCTAAAAGTTAGAGTTTTTAAAAGTGAAATTACACATTGGCGGGAAAGAAATCAAAGAAGGCTGGACAATTCTTGACATTGAAGAGCGTCCAGAAGTTGATATTGTATCTGATGCTTCAAAACTTGATTCTATTGAAGATAATTCAGTAAGTGTAATCTATGCTAGCCATATTTTAGAGCATATGCATTATGCTCTAAATGACAAGTTAAAGCTAACCCTACTGGAATGGAATCGAGTTTTAGAGCCAGAAGGGAAATTATTAATTAGTGTACCTGACTTAAAGACACTTTGCTGGTTATTTTTACACCCTGGTGCTACAGTCTATGACCGTCATCATATTATGAGAATTATCTTTGGCGGTCAGACAAATGAGCACGACATACATTTTGGTGGGTTTGACTTTGATATTCTTGCCGTTTATTTAGAAGAAGCTGGTTTTTCAGATATCGAAAAAATAGCTGAATTCAATTTATTTAATGATTGCAGTAGCCTAGTATTATTAGATACATTAATCAGCTTAAATGTAATTGCCTCTAAATAACTATTTTTTATTCTAAACTGCATTCACTCATTTTAGAAGTTTCCACTTAAACACTAATCTCCTGCAATCCACACGGATAAAGTAAATTCTGAAGGGTGGAAGGAAGAAACTTCAAACCATTGATTGGAGTGACTCATTGAGTGAAGGTAAAAATGTTTTTCACTTTTATGGTTTTCTGCGAGAAACCGCATCCCCTTGTGGGTGAAGTCGTAAACCTCCATTAACCTTTAACTAGGTTATAGAGCTGGCGCAATCATGTTTAGATCCTTCAGCACTTCTTGCGCTGTTTGATAACGATTGCGGTAATTGGCTTGTACCATGCCATCCAGAATGGCAGCAAGCCAGGGATTAAAGAGGGGTAAGCCTGACCGCCACTGCAAAACCATTGCATTATCGCGTTCTAGACGATCTGGGTGGATTCCTGTAGCAGCCTCAATGGCAATCATGCCCACAGCATATAAATCGCTATTCACTTGTGGCGTACCTTGATTTTGCTCCCAAGGCATGTAGCCTGATGTTCCGACGGCAATGGTACGCCGCCCTGTATTTGTATCACCAATAGAGAGATGTTTGGCAACGCCAAAGTCAATCAAAACCAGCTTGCCGTCGCTCTGCCGACGAATAATATTGTCTGGCTTAAGATCGCGGTGGATAACGCGGTGATCATGGACAAATGACAGGATGGGCAAAATTTCGTTGAGGAAGTTAATAATTTGTGCCTCATCCCAACCCGTGATACATTGTCCGATTTCGTCAACTAGGGGTTGGCCTTCAATAAATTCTTGAACAAGGTAAAACTCTGCGTTTTGCTCAAAGTACGCTAACAATCGTGGGATCTGATCGTGTTGACCGAGTTGTTCAAGGGTCTGGGCTTCGGTTGCAAATAGACGACGGGCGATCGCCAATTCTTCTGCCTTAAACCAAGTGGCAAGTTTTTTGACCACACAAGCAGGTTGCCCTGGACGATGCGTATCCTGTGCGAGAAAT
>DATNQK010000712.1:0-8998 GCA_036704065.1 Stenomitos sp. | reverse complement strand
TTGGTCGTAGCTTGCCAAGGCCTCATCGTAGCGCTCTAATGCCGCTGCAACGTTGGCATGGCTAAACCAGGCAGGACTATGGGGGACAAGATCTAAAGATTTTTGCAGACAGGCGATCGCCTCATGGTACTCCCCTAAGTCTGTTAAAGTCTGGCCCCGTTGCCACCAGTAGCTGGCATTGGTTTCCAGAGCCGCAATCGCTGCATCCACAGCCGCAGAATTCTGGGCGGGGGGTGGTGCAACCTGGGCCATTGGATTGCGCAATAGGGCCTGAGCATTGCGATTGGCGGTGATGGCCTCAGCGTAAACCCCTAGTTTTTCTAGAACAAAGCCGTACTGGAGCCAACAATTCCCTAAAGACGGCTGCAATCGGAGTTCTTGACGAAAGCAATCTAAGGCTTCAGCATAGTTAAGGCGCTGAGCATGGAACTTCCCCTGTTCTAGTCCTGTATTCGTCATTCCAGTGTCCATTTGACCATGCATCCAGACATTGCTTGAGCACTATTCTGTCTGATTTGCACAGCAAAAGGAGCATTCTGCCACACAAATTAAAGTGAGGCTTTGCATTAATGTATACACCCACTTCAGGTTAGTTTGACCAAGAGCTTTATATGGATCCCCGCTTTAAGGTTGAAGTCATTTCACAAACCCCAAACCCTCAGCAGGTTATCTATGCGGGTATGCACCAAGACTACGCAGAGGGGTTTGTCTATGACGAGCAGGAGCGATTCCCCGATGAAGCCAAGGCTGGAGAGCTAATCGTTAAATATTTACTTCAGGGCAATCGCGGCCACTATGGGCCCTTAGAGCATCCCCAACTGGTGCTTAACTTTGGCTACTTTCCCCATAGCGTGATGCAACAGGTGCGCACCCACCGCAACGTCAGTTTTGATGTGCAAAGTTTCCGCTATACCGGCTCTCGGATCTTAGATGTGGTAGAGGGTAAAGAAGAGTTAGAAGACGTCTTTTACCTGCGTCCTGTGGGGTCTTATTCCGATAGACAAGGGAAAAAATATGACTATACCCTTGAGCAACGCCAAGCCGATTTGGAGTGGTGCTTGCAAGGTTGTAAGCGTTATGCAGAGCGCATTCGGGAAGGATTAGCTGAAGAACACGCTCGCGGCTTAATTCCGTTTGATGTGCGCCAACATTGGGTGATGTCTGGCAATGCCCGTGCCATCATGCACCTGTTAGATATTCGCGGCAAGTTTGACGTCCAAGTGGAAACCCGCGTGATGACGGAGCTTATGTTTGAAAAATTTCAGGCCTGGATGCCTGAAGTGGCTGCATGGTATGAAAAAAATCGTTGGCGCAAGGGCACATTAGCCCCTTAATACAGCTAAACTTTTCCGTTGCACTTTGATGCAATGTAGGCTGAAGCGTACTGATACCCTGAAGAGAGAACCGTTCAGCTTGAGTTTACAAGTATGAATAAATTATTCAAGGGTCTACTCGTCTTAAGTCTTTGCTGTGTTCTCTTGCTGGGCAGTGTGCAAAACGCTGTGGGCGGGATTGACGATACAATTCGAGATATTAAAGGCGCGCTCTTAGATATCAAACAAGAGCTACAAACGTCATCATCGGGTTATGTGTTGCCACCATTACCCTACGATTACAGTGCCTTAGAACCGTTTATCGATACGGCAACGATGAAGCTGCATCATGATAAGCATCATGCCGCTTATGTGAATAACCTCAACGCGGCGATCGCCAAACATCCAGAATTACAAGGTAAGCCGTTGGTGGGGCTGCTTAAAAATTTAAATCAAGTCCCAGCCGACATTCGCACTGTGGTGCAAAACAATGGAGGGGGGCACTTTAACCACTCTCTGTTCTGGAAATCCATGACTCCGAAAGGTGGAGGGCAACCCACTGGAAAATTGGCAGCGGCCATCAACAGTGCCTTTGGCAGCTTCGACCAATTTAAGCAAGCCTTTGAGACGGCTGGTATGGGTCGGTTTGGCAGTGGCTGGGTTTGGCTGGTGAAAAACGCTCAAGGCAAGCTAGAGATTGTCACCACGCCCAATCAAGATACGCCTTTAACCACAGCGATTCCGCTATTGGGCAACGATCTATGGGAGCACGCCTATTACTTGAAATACCAAAACCGACGCCCCGAATACCTCAAGGCGTGGTGGAATGTTGTGAACTGGTCCGTTGTTGGAAAGCGGTTTGAGGCGGCTATCTAGCTTGCAGATAGAATGTGTTCCCACCTCTTTGCTTTAGACGTGCAATTCCTCCGTCTCTCCTGTTGCGGGAGATGGAGGAACCGTCGCTATAGCTGCCCTATAGAGTCAGTGACTGGGTGAGGGGCTGCGATCGCCACAACCCAAACCCTAGCGTGCAGGTGTGAGCCCAACGCTACAGGCCAGGCCCTTTGAGATGCCAGTCCGTCGCTTGTTCATAGGCATAGGCCACTTGCAATACCTGATCTTCGCGCAGCACATTGCCGATGATTTGCAGGCCAATGGGTAAGCCCTGGCTGTCAAAGCCGCAGGGTAGGCTGAGGGCAGGCAGTCCTGCAAGATTGACCGGAATGGTCATCAAATCGGAGAGATACATGTTCAGAGGATCGGCGGTTTTTTCCCCTGCCTTAAATGCTGTCGTGGGTGAAGTGGGACAAACCAACACATCCACAGCGGCAAATGCAGCTTCAAAGTCTTGCTTAATAAGAGTCCGCACTTTTTGCGCTTTGAGATAGTAGGCATCGTAGTAGCCTGCGGATAGGGCATAGGTGCCAATCATAATCCGTCGTTTGACTTCAGCTCCAAAGCCTTGGGCACGGGTTTGCGTGTACATCGACAGCAAATTATCTGCCGATTCCGAACGGAAGCCATACTTGACCCCATCGTAACGCGCTAGGTTTGCCGAAGCCTCTGAGGGGGCAATCACATAGTAGGTTGGCAATCCATAGCGAAACCGAGGACAGGAAATCTCTTGAACCTCTGCTCCTAGGGCAGTCAACTGCTGAATGGCTTTGTTCACCGCATCCGCAACGACGCTATCCAGCCCTTCGCCAAAGGTTTCGGTGACAATGCCCACCCGTTTACCTTTGAGGTCGGGAATTAAATACTGGGTGTAGTCCGGTACCTCAACGTTGAGGCTGGTTGAGTCTTTGGGGTCATGTCCGGCGATCGCCCCCAACAAAATAGCGGCGTCTTCCACCGTGCGACCAAACGGGCCAATTTGATCCAGCGATGAAGCATAGGCCACCAGACCGAAGCGTGACACCAACCCATAGGTGGGTTTCATGCCTACTACACCGCAAAACGATGCAGGCTGGCGAATAGAGCCCCCTGTATCCGATCCCAACGCCACCACACATTCATCAGCTGCTACTGCGGCGGCTGATCCGCCAGAGGATCCACCAGGGACCCGCTCCACATCCCAAGGATTGGCCGTGAGCTGATAGGCCGAGTTTTCTGTAGAACTCCCCATCGCGAACTCGTCCATGTTGGTTTTGCCCACCATGACTGCACCTGCCGCAGCCAGTTTTTGGGTCACTGTGGAATCGTAGGGCGGCAGAAAGTCTTTGAGAATTTGAGATCCGCAGGTGGTCGGAATTCCCTTGATGCAAAGGTTGTCTTTAATTCCAGTTGGAATGCCAGCGAGCAGTCCAATCTCAGCCCCCGCGGCCAACTGATCGTCTATCTGTTGCGCTTGAGCCAAGGCCTGATCTGCAGTAATGGCCAAAAAGCTGTGTAGTTGAGGTTCAAGTTGATGGATACGCTCTAACGCAGCTTGCGCAATTTCTGTGGCGGAGCGTTCTTTACGAACCAATTGTTGATGCAACTCCCGGATGGAAGCCATGCAGCAGATCCTTCTCTTACGTAACGACTAACAGGGACAGGAACACTGCGCTAAAGAAACTAACGCACAACAGATCCCTTGTGCCAGTTTAGCGGCTATTGCAGCGGCTATTGCAGCGATATTCCTGCAACTTGGGGCAATGTATCTTGGCCTGATTACGAAGACGAGACTTAAAACACAGCGCGTCTTTGCCCCATCACTGATGGTTCTTTTTGAACGTAAGGCGAAAGACGGCCATAATGCCGCATCGGTGTGTTGATGCCATTGACCACACAGCCAATCACATTGCACTGGCTTAAATTGGCTAAGGCAGAGGTAAAGTCCGAGTGGGTTACCTTTTCGGCACGGGCAATCATCACGATGCCATCGCAACTAGACCCGATTTGCAGGGCATCGACAATCCCTAAAACGGGTGGGCTATCCACAATAATCAAATCGTATTCGTCTCGGAAGGAGTCTAGAATCTCCTTCATGCGGTCATATTGCAGTAGCTTGACGGGGTCGCCATACACGGGACCCGCCGTCAAAATATCCATATTAATATCTGATGGAGGAATGGCTCGGGTTTGGCCTGGAACAACCATTTGAGGTTCGTCATCGTCCCATCGCATGTAGACCCATTGAGGCATCATCTTCACGTCTTCGTCCGAGTTGTTGGCCGTCAATAAGGTAGATAATCCTTCTTCATTACTGAGGTCTAAGCGGCGATGCAAGGTTGAGTGACGCAAATCTGCATCAATGAGGAGCACCTTTTGGTCGCGACGGGCTGCACTCAGGGCAAGGCCTAGCGATAGGGTAGATTTCCCCTCTCCCGCCAAGGCTGAGGTCACCATAATGACTCGCTTGGCAGGTTGAGCGCTGCGAAATTGAATGTTGCCATAGATCAGATCGAGGGCTTCTCGCAGGGGACCCCATTGAAATAATTCAAACTGTTCCAACGCATGACTCGGAGGTGCACCATTGGCTGAGAATTCCCCTCTGACACTGCTAGGGAGAGCCTGAGAAAGCCAAGGCAAAACCCCAAGCAATGGGATAGGTACTTTTTCGCCTAGTTGTTCGGCGGAGCGAATTGTATCGTCTAAGGAGTCGCGGAAAAAGGCGCTCATGGCCCCTAAAAACAATCCCACGACGGTTCCGAGTAAGAGGTTGCGCACTAAGTTAGGGCTGATCTGTAGGCCTTCTTGCGGCGCTTCTACAACTTCCCAGTTATATCCCCCTCTGGCAATTTCTAGGCTTAAGTCTTGCTTTGCGTCGAGTAGTTTTTGCAGAGTATTGCGTCGAACATCAACTTCAGGTTGCAGGCGTTCGTATTGCGCAATGAGAGCGGGATATTTTTGCAACTCTTGATTCAATTGCTGTTCGGTCTGCGCCAGACTTTGGTCCTTGGCCTGCAAGCTCGTTAAGATGTTTTGCGCATCGGTAAGCTGCTTGGCTAGGGCCACCCCGTTGTCGCCCAGTTGGGCACTGGAGATGAGGGCTTGAGAACTTTGGGGGACAGACGTTTTGGCCCCTAAAACCTGTGAGGCTTCTTTCTGTAAGCTTTGTTGTTCCTCTTGCTGTTGTTTTATCAGAGCCTGAATGACTGGGTGTTCGTCGGTAAATTGTTGACGTTGACGCTCAAGTTCCAGGCTGGTCTTTTGGATCGCTTGTAAGCGTGCTTGATAGAGGGGGGATTGCGAGAGCTGGGCCGAGGCGATCGCCCCCTTAGGGGTGAGCTCAAGTTGCTGCTGTGAACTTCTAAGCTGCGCAGCCGCTTGCTGAATATCGGCTTTGAGTGCTTCTCTTTGTTGACGAATGGTATCTAGGGTCGCGGCAGCCGTTTTAGACTGTTCGCGAGGGTCAATAATTTGATTGCCACGACGAAATTGTTGCAGTGCTGCTTCTGCCTCAAGTACGCTTCTGCGAACAATCGGCAGTTGCTCATTGATAAAGGATAAACCACGAGCCAACCGAATTTTCTGCTGTTCTAGGTTATAAGCTTGGTAAATGGGTAATAGGGTTTGCAGGACCTTTTGAGTTTTCAGTGGATCGTCGTCGATATAGTCAATTTGTAAGAGATTGGTTCGTACTTTTTTATTGTTGGCATCAGAGCCATACAACGGTGAAATTTGTAGCCCCGCACGCAACTGCTCTATTGTCAATGTAGGGTAGAGCGCGATGAGTCGGTCGTAAGCTTTTTGCAATAACTCTGTGCTCTGCAAGATTTTTAATTGCGTGTTGGAATCCACCTGCACTTGCGGGTCGGATAACTCCGTGGCTGTTGTTACATTTTCGTTGCTTTGTAACCGTGCTTTATAGTTTTGTTCTACTAAAACTTGCAAAGAACTTAAGTATGAAGGTTTAGTTCTTAAAGTGATCAGAATGGTGAGCAGTAATGTAGTGGCAAAAACACCAGCGAACCAAAATTTACGACGCAAAAGTATATTAAGTAATCGCTTGTAATCCCAATCGTTATCTTTGAGGAAAAAAGCTTTTGTTTCGGGGGCCGTACGCTCAGACAACATAGATATTTTCTTCCCTAACCATTGATGGCTGCTTGATTATCTAAGTGACCAATCTTCCCAGACACTCTGCCAAAAAATGACTCTAGCGGCTGGCCCCCGCATACTCTCTCTATTACATTGTCAACCTTATTGAAAAATACATCTTCAGAAAAATTCTGAGTTGCATAGCGATGAATTTCTTTGTAATTCCAGCTTGCAGATTGAAATTTTTTGACTGCTTCAACCAGTCCGTCCACCGTTTGTTCTCTAAACAGAATCGCCGTTTGATCCTGAATTTGTGTATCTAAAACACCACCACCACCAAAGGCAATGACAGGTGTTCCACTAGCATTGGCTTCGATGGGAACGAGTCCATAATCTTCCAGGCCCGTAACAATTACTGCCCGCGCTCTAGACATTAAATCTTGCCTGGCTTCATCGGGTACATAGCCTAAAAATTGCACATTAGGAGCTGCGATCGCTTCTAAGGCTTCACGTTCTGGGCCATCACCAATAATGATTAAGGGCTCACCCAGTTGATTAAATGCCTTGATTGTAATATCAATTCTCTTGTAGCTCATTAAGCGGGAGGAGACTAAATAAAAGTTCTCCTTTTGGTCTGAAAAAGAAAATTTGCCGCTGTCAATAGGGTAGTTAATGACTAGAGCCTTGCGACCGTATGTATTTTTAATGCGGTGAGCGACGATAGTTGAGTTTGCAATATAAAGATCAGGTTCTTGAGCGTATGCTTTGTCTACTTTCCGCATGGCTCGAAAAACCTTTTCAATAAAAGGATAGAGCTTTTGATAATCTGCGTATTCACGCAAATAGGTTTGAGTATCCCACAAAAAGCGCGTGATGTTGTGACAAAAACAAATATGTTTCGCATCTGGCCGTGTCCGCACAGCTTTGGCGAAACTAGTACTACTGCTAATAATTAAATCGTAGGTTTGGAGATCGAGGAGGCGAAAGACAGGGTAGTAAAACGGAGCCATCAGGCGAAAGTACTTTGTTGCGCCTGGAATATTTTGCAAGAAAGTGGTTTTGACTAATCGTTCGCCTAGTTCAATGGTTCTCTGCGGATCATACAACGAGGTAAAAATATCTGCCTCGGGAAAGTGGCGGCATAGCAGCTCAAATACTCTCTCCGCACCACCTCTCTGGGTTAAATAATCGTGAACTAATGCAATTCTCATGAGCAATAGAATTTAATTCGTTCTCTTGACTAGCCATTGGTCGATAATGTATGAAAGGCGAGGCTCATCATGGAGCTTATTTTTCAAAAAAGTATCGCATATTTTTGCTTATACTTGTGGTCCGAAAGGAATAAATCTCTTTAAATGTGCAAATTTCAAAGAAAAGATTTATCGATAATGCTTTGCTTGGATTTCAAACAAATATGCATAAACTCCGTCGAGCTGCATGAGTTCTGCGTGGGTTCCTTGCTCAGCAATTTTGCCGCGGTCCATTAAGTAAATGCGATCTGCCATCTTTACCGTTGCCAGTCGATGACTTATGATAACAGCCATTTGATCCTGGGTTAAATTTTGAAACTGCTGAAAAACTTCGGCTTCGGCTTTTGGGTCCATGGCGCTGGTGGGCTCGTCTAGCACGATGAGTTGTGACTGTCGCAAGAAAGCCCGAGCTAGGGCCACCTTCTGCCATTGGCCAATACTGAGATCTTCGCCGTTTTCAAAGAACTTGCCCAGAATGGTGTCATAGCCTTGTGGCAGTTGGGTAATCACCTCGTGCGCCCCTGAGCGTTGTGCGGCTTGCTGAACGCTTGCATCGGGCGGCGCTAAGATGTTGCCGAGCCAAATGTTTTCCTGTGCTGAAAAGTGGTACTTGGCATAGTCTTGAAAGATCACGCTAATTTGTTGCCTTAAGTCGGCGATCGCCATATCCCGAATATCAATACCGTCGATGGTGATCTGTCCGGCTGTGGGTTCGTAAAGGCGACAGAGCAACTTGATTAGGGTGGTTTTACCAGACCCATTTTCGCCAACCAGGGCGATCGTTTCGCTAGGTCCAATTTTGAGAGAGACCCGATCTAACGCTTGGCGCGTTGAATGCGCATATTGAAAACTGACATTCTCAAAGGCAATCCCTCGCTGTACTGGCTGCGGAAAGTCAATGGGATGAATCGGATCGACAATCCTTGGCGTCAGGTTCAAAAATTCGTACAAATTGTTCAGGAAGAGATTGTCTTCATAGAGGCCAGACAACCCAGACAAGACGCCTTGTAAGGCGGTTTCTCCCCGCTGTAGTGCTTGTTGGTACAAAACTAAGTCACCAATTTTGAGGTGGCCTTGAATGGTTTGGTAGGCAATATAAACAAACACCCCAATGGTGAGAATTTCGGCAAATGTCTCGGCAGATAAATCTGCGATCGCCCGTTGCAGCATCAGCTTGAGATTTTCGCGATAGATGCGGTCACGAATATCGCGCACCCGTTGACGGAATAGGGTTCCTAAATCAAATAGCCGAATTTCTTTGGCAAACTGATCTTGGGCCAAGAGCATGCTTAGGTAAATGGAGCGACGGTTGAGCGTGGTACGCTTGCGTTGCCACTGGTACTGCACCTTCGCAAATTTGAGTCGCACCCACAACGCAGGCAACGCCGCCAGAAATAACACCCCAGCCAACACCCAATACAAGGAAATGAGCAGGCCCAAAATGCCAACCAGAGAAATCCCGTTTTGGAT
>DATNQK010000711.1:0-2364 GCA_036704065.1 Stenomitos sp. | reverse complement strand
ATTTGGTCCATTTCTGCCTTGCTAGCAGAAGTGCGCCGACGTCAAGAGCAGTCCTTGGCTGAACGTCAGTTGCAAGCATGGGTGCAACATCAAAATTATAAAGATTGCACAGCGTTGAGCAATAAACTATCCCCGTCCTCTAAGCAGAGCGCTCGGATACAGGGGCTGATGGATCAGTGTCGAATGGGTTGGCGTTGGCAATCTGCAAAGGTTGGGGCGCTGATTAATTCTTCCGGTGCTTTATCGGCGTTGGCCTTTCGGCCTAAGCGTCAAATGTTGGTTGGAGGCGGTGAGGATGGGTTGTTACAACTCTGGAGTGTTGCATCCCAAAATAAGCCTTTGGTGCTCGACGAGTCTCGTCTGCGCATTTGGAGTGTGGCCTTTAATCGAGAAGGACGTTTGCTGGTTTCTGGTGGTGCAGATCAAACGCTGAGCTTATGGAATGCAGCAACAGGACAGTTGGTGCGTACGTTTAAGGGGCACCAAGGCACAATTTGGTCTGCGGCATTCCATCCAAATGGACAGTTGGTGGCAAGTGGTAGCCAAGATGGGACGATTAAACTGTGGCAGGTTGCATCGGGAACGTTGTATCGCACCTTGAAGCCTCAGTCGGGTGCGGTTCGTGCGATCGCCTTTAGGCCGGATACCCAGGCGCTAATCAGTGCGGGGGCCAGTCAGACGATTACCATCTGGGAAAGTGAAACAGGCCAGCTTTCGACTCAGTTGGTGGGTCACAAGGGTCGGGTTGTTGCTTTGGCGGTAAGTAAGGATGGTAAACGTCTTGCGAGTAGCAGTGTGGATCGCAGCATTAAAATTTGGAACCTAGACACAGCGCAGGTCATGCGAACCATTGCAACGCCCGACCTAACGGTTGAAACCCTGGCCTTTAATGCTGACAATACGACCTTAGCGGGTGGTGGTGGGCAGACGGTGTGGCTGTGGAATGCAGAGACAGGTCAATCTATCTATCAATTTTCAGGTTCGTCGAGTCGCGTGACGGCAACGGCATTTAGTCCCGATGGACGGCAATTGGCGATCGCCCGAGAAAATAAGCTACTAAGCCTGTTAACGTCTAATACTCCCTAAGGTGTTGCCTGACAGTACGAGGGGTTCGGTAGGGGTATGCAGGGATAATTAAGGATTAGCTAGGGGGATTTTTTAGGGCGAAGGGGTAACTTGGGGTAACGTTTTCACCTGTTGAATAAAGATTTCAGTTTGTTGATAGGCTTCTAAATTCCCAAGCTTTGAAAAAATTTGTGCTGCCTGTTGCAGATCCGTTAGCCCTGCGGGAATATCGCCCATCTGGGCACGTAATATCCCACGATTACCATAGGCTTCTGCTAGATCAGGATTGAGGGCAATGGCTTTGGAGTAATCGGCGATTGCTCCCTTTGCGTTGCCTGTTGCTGTTAGGGTTTTGCCACGGTTGTAGTATGCATCGGCAAAGTTTGGCTTAACGGCTATGGCTTGATTGAGATCGGCCAAAGCTAGCTTGAGGTTGCCATCGATTTCTGCGTGCAGGATAGCACGGTGGTTATAAGCTTCGGCATAACTGGGGTTGACTTGAATGGCGCGTGTGACGTCAGCCAATGCGCCTTGAAAGTCATTGATGTCTGTGCGCGCTTCTCCGCGATTAAAGAGGGCTTCCCCATTGTTCGGGTCAATTTTGAGGGCTGCGGTGTAGTCGGCGATCGCGCGTTGATAGTCTTCTAAGTCGTGATGCGCTAGGCCCCGGTGGATATAAGCTTGGGCTAAGTTCGGGTTGGAGCGCAGGGCTTGGTTAAAGGCAGTGATAGCTCCTTGATAATCTTTCCGTTTTGCCTTTTCTTTTCCTTGCTCGATTAGGATGTTTGCATTACTTTGGGTGCTAGCAATCCGTATCGCTTGAGCTGGGGTGTGTACACTGAACGGAACGCTCAGGCAGGCGATTGCCACAACGGTACAGAGTTTTAAGGTAGGGTGCATAGGCTTTAAAGGAACCAATATATAGCCTCAAGACCAGACTAAGCTTGTCCCTACCCTAATTCATTCAAGCAGTATCCAGCAAGAGATATTAATGCCAAATTTGTGACTAAAAATGGGCATTGGTATGACATTTCTTGGGGGGCAAGGTTAAGACAACTGCCGCAATAGATGCACGCTTGCCTGACTTGTAAGGCGGTTACGTTCCAATGTGGAGATGCGTAAAACCTGCTTAGAACAATAGCCATCCGTTGAGGCCGACGATCACTGTGGCGATCGCATAGGCCAAAACTTTCAGCCAGCGAGAGTTCACAAATTTCCCCATTAAACGGTGACTACTCGTGAACATGATCAACGGAATAATGGCAAAAGGTAATTGCAGACTCAAAATAATCTGACTCA
>DATNQK010000710.1:0-4483 GCA_036704065.1 Stenomitos sp. | reverse complement strand
AAAGCATATCTGCATGTAAGGCATCTTTCGCCATCATGAAGATGGACTTGAGCAACGAGTCCCCCTGTGGACTAAAGAAGGGGTCTTTACGATCCGTTGGATCACCAAAGTTCAGGTTCAAGACCTTGGCGATCTCTTGAGCCATACCCCCATCTTGGTAACTCCGCATGAAATCAAGAAAGTTGAGACGGTCAGAGTAAGGAAATCCTGGGGCAAAGATGTACACCTGATAGCCCAGTGCAGCGGCAAGCGGCGCAAACTTTCGAGTTAAAGTACCCTTCACGTCATAGACCAAAGATGTCCATCCTTGTTGAATGGCGGAATGGATTGCAGGCTCAATGAGTGACACGGTTTTACCGGAACCGCTACTTCCCGCAACTGCGACCGAACGTTGCACATCCGTTAAGACGAGTCTGCGATCGCTGCCAATCGTGAGTGCAGCTTCATTGTGCAGTCCTTTGGCAATTTGCATCAGTCCTTTGCGCCGTCCTTTGTGCAGTTCTTGACCCCGTGCGAATCGCCCATCTGAGAGCTTACCGCCAGGGCCATCAAGCACTACCTTGAGGATAAGCACCAATACGATGACCCCCAACAGCCCCAAAAGCTGCGGTTTTGCCAATGGGCTGATCATTCGCTCAATCAGGGTGGGCTGAATGGCCTGCTCTTGAACTTGTTGAGTCACAGCACCCCCCTAGTAATAATCGTTGCGCCGAGAATGATAGTCAGACTGACGCATTCCCACGCCAAAGACACCAGCCATCAAAGCCGCGCCAAAAAGATGCAATATCCCAACCAAAAAGCCAATGCCCATCAGAATTCCGGCGAACAGGAATGAACAAGACAAAAGACTACCCTTTTGCGCTCGAAACCCTGGAACCAAGTAGTGGCTGAAGACAACACATAAACAGCAAGACACAGGCAATGTCAGCAAGAAAAGGCCAAACCCGATAAACATCCTTGGTGAAATAAACCGAAAGGCCCAAGGCACGATTGGATAATCCAGCGAATCAGGAAGGAACTTCATCAGGAAGATCTGACCCCACATCAAAAGCATAAAGAACGGAATGAGCAATGCTGCCGTAATCCCCGCAGTGAACCAGTTGCACCGCAAACGTCCGTCCAACTTCGATCTGATCCACATCAGCCCAAAGGTACTCGCAACCCACAAACTAAAGATTTGAATTGGACTCATACAAACTCCTTCTGATTCTTTAAGGGGTCACAGACGGGACAATCAGGGTAACTACAGCGATGCTCTGGCAACTTTGCTGAAGGGACAACCAGGGATACTAGAGAAACACAAATCAGGGAATTGAACTGACGACGATCCATAGACGACCTCAAACGCGCTTTTAATCGTTATGGCAGTTACCTCAGAAAAGCGAACATTTACCCTCTAATCCGCTACCCGTCTCACTCAAAGTCAACTTGGCAAACTATTCCTTCAATTGAGCGCGGCACGAGCCGATCATCTTTAACCGTCCAAGCTTGAATCGGGCCTTGATGATCCAGCACCATCACTAGAGCGGGATCGTCATCGTTACAGTGATAGCGCCCCCGTGAAATATATTCAGGATTGTCGAATGTAATGGAATCCAGCGTTTTTGACTGAGGATATCCCGACTCGGAATAACCTGTAATTTCTTCAAGCGCAACACGGTAAAGCGTTTCATTGCGGTAGCTACTGATCCGATGCGTGGCATCAATCAACCATCCACCCGCTTGCTGCAAAGGACTGGCAAACGCATAGAGACAGATAGATAACGAAAGACAAACCGAAAGGAAGCCGCTCAGTAGCGCCATGATTTACCCTCCCTAACGACATAGCCAAACTTCTTGAGCGCTGCTTTTTCTTCTGGACTCAAGATAGGGTCATCCAGACGTTCACCCATCTCATTGAGCATGTCTTGGGAATTATTACTGGGATTAACGAGAGACCGAGCCAGCTCCACCCCATCACGCCGCGACAGCAGATACTTCCACTTGAGTTCAGCAAAGGTATAGGCGATGGGTCGCGGTAAATACTTCGTCAATGATTCTCCCGCACCTAAATATGCTGAGGAACATTTACCATTCGCAGAGGTTATGAGCACTTCAGAAGTTGGAATTTCATTTTCTGTGCGAATACGAAACAGGTAAGTGTAAGTTTTGTTTCCATCTTTGGCACGAGCTATTTCCTGAAAGCGTTTCGGTACAACTCTCTGAGGATCATTAAGGCAAGCAGCAATTTCCTTCGGAACTTGTGATACCGCAGGCAAAGTAATCAATAGGAAACTCGCCAATAATAAGGGAAGGAATAATCGACGATAGTTTTTCATAGGGTTCACCGAATTGGAGGCTCATGAGGAAAATCAAGAGGATCCATAGTATGATTTCCTATCCCTGGACCTCTTTGAATTTCGTAATGCAGATGAGTAACCATCCCGCAAGAAGTGTTGCCCTCTACTGCGATCGCCTGACCGCGACCTACATTTTGTCCTGGTGCAACTTTTCTAGAATAAAGATGACTATAGGTAGTATAAACCCCACGACCAGGATGGCTAATTTCGATCCGATGCCCATAATTTCCACACCTATAAAAATAATCAGGTGTTGCTACAACTGTCCCTTTTTCAGCAGAACGAACTGTACTGCCTGGTCGATAATCTGAGCGTGTCGAAATATCGACACCTAAGTGCATTCGACCCTTACGCATCCCATAGCCAGAGGTAAAGATACCGCCATCTAGGGGATGATGAAACGGACAAGTTGGCTTCCCATCTGGGCACGGTCTAGGCTTACATTCATCTCCTTTACAGCCTTGCGGGGGTGGCACAATACCAGGGGGTGGCCCTGGCGGTGTGACAGGGGGAGGCGGAGCAGTCGTCGCAATCACAACTGTCCCTTTTTCTTTGACCGAACCAAAAGGTATCGGCCCAAGAAAATAAGGCGTACAACCTAAATCGGCAAATAAATTTTTAACGCAGAATCTCAAATAAAGAGCCAAATCAGCCTGACTCTTTTGTTCATCAATCTTAGTAATCACCAGCTTGATATTAGGTTTCGGCCCCCAAGGTGTCAATCCGGTAGGCTCTAACCCTTTATTGAGCTTACCGAGCAGCCCTTTCCCACCAGGAACGAGCTGGTCTTTTGTCACCCATTGCCGACCTTTGATATCAATGTTCGGCAAAATTTTAGTGTTATCCAATTCAATGTTGGGGCATATCCCCACACATGGCACCGCTGTTAGAACATCCTCCTTGGTCGAACCACTCAGGGTATAACGAGCGACCTTCTCTTTTTCGCTACCGAAAGGAATATCAACTCTTGCAAAATTCATTTTCAGCAGTTCTGCCCAGCCAAAGATATCTTTGAGCGGTACTTCCTTAAGCCCAGGCACTGCTGTAAGGGGTTGGTTGCCCATCTTGGGCAATGCTCCCAATGGTGCATACTCAATCCCAGGAAGCGAGGTGAAGGACACCTTATTGAGATCGACTGCCGTCCCGAAGGGCATATTCGCCACATCTGGGAATCGCTCGATGAGTTCTGAAACCGTGAGATTGGGTGTTAGACCCACCCCTGAGATACCATTCCACTTCCCTTCGAGAATTGACCCAATTCCTACATTTCCGAGTGAGGGAAACTTTGACCTCAATTCAACTAGCGCCATTCTTGAGCGATCAGACAGTGCCCCATCCCAATTACCCTGAATCAAGATATTGAGGGGGATGCCACTCAGGGACGGATGCCGACTCAGAAAATCCGATAGAGCTGCTTTCTGTGGGTTACTTACGGCAATGGCCAGATGCGGATCATTACCCCCCGCAATAAAACTCGCGCCACCGAGCAGAGCATTGAAGAGGGGAATCGAACGCACGGGCTGATTACCGAGTGCTGGCATTGCTCTTGTAATGCTGGCAATAGACTCACCATTGAGGGCTGTAAACGAGCCAAGGGGCGACTTATACAAATCTCGCCCTTGGGCTTTTGCTATCCCTGCAACCGTCCAGCGGCCTACCCCAAAGGTGTACAAGTCCCCGACCATCACAATGTCTGCCACTCTTGTTCCGACTGACCAGGAGCGGCTGGGGTTATACCCCATGTGGCCGAGTGCGCGACTATCATTCAGCAGCAGTGTCTCAGACCCAGCGAAGTTTGGCATAGACCCGTAGGAGGTGCGCCTAAAGTCAATCTCACCCCCTGCCAGGGGAGCAGCGGAGGCAGGCAAGGCCAGAGTCACCAGTAAAAAGAAAAGGGTCAGCAGCACTACGAGCAGCTTCTTCATCAGCCCCCTCCCCAACGATGAACCTGAGAAAGAACAGCCAGCTTCAACCCCGACTTCTGAGCAGCGGAGGCAAGAGAACTTACTTTCCCAAACCGCAGCAAGCGGATCGCTTTTTGGACTTGGTAATACGTCCACGACCAACGGCTAATCTGCTTATTGCTCACGCCAACAGGTAATCCACGAGCGATCGCATTGGCCATCTCAACATTGGGAGGCACG
>DATNQK010000709.1:0-4974 GCA_036704065.1 Stenomitos sp. | reverse complement strand
TTGTCAGTCTAGTTGGGTATTGTTGCAAATTTGGTGAACTTGGCATCAAGCTTTGCCGATATTTATTTTCGCTTAGGAAATTGTCGATTATTCTAAAAGAGAGTAGCGTTCCTTCTGTTTCGGCTATCGTGGACTTTGATGAATTAATCATACTTATAGACTCTGCAGTTTATGACAGGAACCAGCGGCATCTCAGGGATACGGAAGTTTTAATCCTACGGGAGTCCTGGCTGGGTCGTAGCTATGCAGACATGGCTGAGGCGAATCACTATACGGCTACCTATTTGGGGCGGGATGTAGGGCCAAAGTTATGGGATTTGTTGTCTGAAATTTTAGGGGAGCGGGTTCGTAAGCCTAATTTTCGATCAGCCCTTGAGCGCTATGGGCGATTGCATCTGACCCCTAAACCCACGAAACAAAAAATAGCGGTAGATCAAATCGAATTTACGGATGAATTCGCTGATAATTTGCCCATTGCTGTGAGTTCTTCTGCTCAATCGGTCACTCGGTGCGATTGGGGAGAGGCGATGGATGTTTCGATCTTTTATGGTCGTCAGGATGAGTTGCAAACGTTGCAAACCTGGCTTCTCAAAGATCGATGCCGTGTGGTGGCTCTATTGGGCATGGGCGGGATTGGCAAAACCACGCTCTCGGTGAAATTGGCTGAGACGATTCGAAGTCAATTTGACGTGGTCTTGTGGCGATCGCTCCGCAATGCACCGCCGTTTTCAGAATTATTAGCCTCGCTCATTTCTTTCCTGTCTGATCAAAAAGAAACGAACCTGCCTGAGGGCAATGAGGCTCAGATTGCCCGATTGCTGCACTATTTGCGGCAGCAGCGCTGCTTAATCTTGTTCGACAATTGGGAGTCGGTGCTGCAAAGTGGGGCGCTGGGTGCCTACAACACTGGCTATGACGGCTACGGTCATCTGTTGCGATGTGTCGCTGAAATTCAGCACAATAGCTGCATTGTATTTACCAGCCGCGAAAAACCCAGGGGATTTGCGCAACGCGAAGGCGTATCTCTGCCTGTGCGCTCGTTGCCCCTCAAAGGTCTGACTTGTTCAGATGTTCAGTCTCTGTTTGCTGATAAAGGGTTGTCGGATCTTGACCCCCAAGCCCTAGACGAAGTGTTGCAGCACTATGGCGGTAATCCTCTGGCGCTGAAGATTGTGGCTTCTGCGATGCAAGAATTGCTAGACGGCAAGCTGACGGATGTGCTGCCGTATTTAAGGCGAGGGGTGTTGCAGTTCGACGATGTTAACGATCTGCTGGCGCGGCACTTTACCCGACTTTCTCCTTCTGAGCAGCAGGTGATGTATTGGCTCACGGTTTGCCGAGAGCCTGTTTCCTTGCCCAGTTTAATGCAGGATATGTTGCCTGATAGTTTGGCGGTGCCGCTATCTGAAGTGGTGCGCGCTTTGCGCCATCGAAGTTTGATTGAGCAACATGGCCAACTGGTCTCGCTACAGCCAGTTGTGATGGAGTACCTCAACAATCGTCTGGTTGCAGGTGTGTGTGATGAAGTGCTGAAGCGACAGTATTCTATGTTGCGTCAATATGCGCTCATCAAGGCACAGGCTAAGGACTATGTGCGGCAAGCGCAGGTGCAATTTGTGCTGCGTCCCCTTTTGGAACGACTCGGTGCAGCGTTAGACAGTGCGCAGGTGGTGGAGTCGCATCTTAAGGATCTGCTGGGACGGGTGCAACGTGAAGCTCAGTCTCAGCCCGGTTATGTGGGTGGTAATCTGTTGAATCTGTTGCGAGAGCTAAAGGCAGATCTTAGTGGCTTGGATTGTTCTGGTTTGGCGATCTGGCAAGCTTATTTGGTAGATGCGACGTTGCATCAGGTCAATTTTTCCCAAGCGGATCTCTCTCGCTCAGTGTTTACGGCTGTGTTAAGTGCAACGGTTGCTGTCGCGTTTAGCCCTGATGGTCTGCGGTTTGCGATGGGCAATGCCGATAACAAGATCCGGATGTGGCAGGTGAGCGATTACACGGAATTGTTTGTGTGCCAAGGGCATACGAACTGGGTGTGTTCTGTGGCTTTCAGTCCCGTGGAGAATCTTTTGGCCAGCGGCAGTTTGGATAAGACGGTGCGGCTGTGGGATGCGAGTACAGGCAAGGGGTTGAAAACCTTAACAGGACATTTGGGTTGGATTTGGGCGATCGCCTTTAGCCCCGATGGTCAATTGTTGGCTAGCGGCGGTGATGACCACACCATCCGTCTGTGGAACCCTGCCACCGGACGCTGTACAGAAATATTGAAAGAGCACCACAGTACAGTGTGGGCGTTGGCCTTTAGCCCTGACGGTCGTACCCTTGCCAGCAGTTCTGCCGACAGTACCCTGCGATTGTGGGATCTGGAAACGGGAACGTCTCGGGAGTTGTTGCAAGGCCGTACCAATCGTGTCCGTGCTTTGGCCTTTAGTCCAGACGGGACGGTGTTGGCCACTGGGGGCATTGATTGCACCGTCGAGATTTGGGATGTTGCCACTGGGGAATGTTTGCGATCGCTCATGGGCCATCTCCAACCTGTAATTTCTGTTGCCTTTGCCCCATCCGCCACAGGGCAAGGGACAGCAAGTAGCACCTATCCACTCCTGGCAACCGGCAGCCAAGACTGTAGCATCCGGTTGTGGGATGTGCGTAACGGACAATGTGTGCAAACCCTCAAAGGACATCCCAATGGTGTCTGGTCGGTGGCATTCCATCCCGACAGCACTACCTTGGTGAGTGGGAGCAACGATAGCACCGTTAAGCTATGGGATACACGTACCGGACAATCTCTACGCACGGTCAAGGGATTTAGTACAGGTATCAAGGCGCTTGCCTTTAGGCCCGATAGTCCAGGTCTTGTCAGTGGTGGCGATAACAAAATTATTAACCTGTGGGACCGAACCACTGGAGATTGCATCCGCACCCTGGAGGGCCATTCGAGTTGGGTGTGGTCGGTGGCCTTGAGCCAAGATGGTCAATTGCTAGCCAGTGGGGGCAATGACAATACGGTCAAACTGTGGCATCCTCACACCGGAAAATTATTGAAAACCCTAGAAGGTCATCTGAGTTTAGTTTTTAAGGTTGCGTTTCGACCCGATGGGCGTCTTGTGGCCAGCGCAAGCGACGATACCACCGTGCGCCTTTGGGACGTACGCACGGGAGCATGTCTCAAAACCTTGCCCCAGAAAGGTCGGGTCTGGGCAGTTGCCTTTAGCCCCGATGGACAAACCCTTGCGTGTAGTCATGGCGAACGCACTATCAGTTTGTGGGAGGTTGAATCGGGTCGCTGTTTGCAGGTGTTGGAAGGCCATACGAGCCTTATTTTCTCTCTATGCTTCAGTCCAGATGGACGATGGCTGGGCAGCGGCAGCGACGATAAAACGGTTAAGTTGTGGGAGGTTGCCTCCGGTGATTGTTTGCATTGCTTTGATGCCCATACGGGTTCGGTGTGGTCGGTGGCCTTTAGCCCCGATAGCAGCATCCTTGCCAGCGGCAGTAACGATACCACGGTCAAGCTGTGGGATTGTGTTACAGGAAGCTGTTTACACACATTGACGGCCCATCAAAGTGAGGTATGGGCCGTTGCCTTTGACCCGCGCACCGCCGAGTTAGCTACGGCAGCCCAGGAAGGAACGATTAAACTCTGGAACGTGGCGACCGGAGAGTGTACGCAAACGCTGCGAGAAGGCAGACCCTACGATCGCATGAATATCCATCAAGCCCAAGGTTTGACGGAGGCTCAACGGGCTTCACTGACCATTTTGGGTGCCGTAGATGTAGCGACCTAGTGGTTTAGTTTAGGCATCAATCGTTGCCAAGAATCTCAAGGCGGAAAGACTGGGCAAGAAGAAGTAAGCTCCGCCTTTGAGGGTGACAAAGTTGGGCAGGTTGAGCTGGGCGCACAGTGGCGTTTTGGGGATCACCATACGGCGATCGCCACCATCAGGCATTACGCCAATCAGCGGGTCGCGTTCATTGTAGAGGCCATTAAACGTTGGGGCATTGACCCAGGATTGTTGGACAAACTCAAATTGCCGTCGAATGCTGGCATTCAAGCAAAAAAAGAGCAAGCCACGGGAATGACCATCATTGTGCAATTCGCCAAGGGGTAACGGATCGCCGTAGAGGACGCCGCGTCGCAGGAGCCGTCGCCGCCGTGAACTCACCAGCGAATCGGCTGGATCGGGTAATAAAGAATCGCGGGGATGGGTGCGTCGAATGTGGGCACCAAAGGGACAGCGCATTCCTTGTGCATCCTCAGGGCCGTATAGAAAGTTGTTGCTATCTTGGAGCCAATCATCAGTAGGGCTACCGTTGGCCAGTGGATCTTGGTCTGGTGCCAGGGTTAGGGGGGCACCACTCGGCCAGCGGCCTACAGTTTTGGCCATCATCAGATCGCGTTCGGCAGCGTCGGGGTATTGTTCGTGGAAGTGGCGGCGAAATCCAGCCACGTCTTGGGCCAGTTTGCGATAGACAAAATAACTGCCGTTGCGCCCAAAGTCTTTGAGCGAGGTCTCTGCAACGATAGGTAAACAATGATGTGGATCTTGGGCGACAGGTACCGTCGGAGTGAGCGGATAATTCCCATCTTCGTTGAGATACCCCAGGATAAATTCTCCGGCTTTAATCACATCTTGCGTGCTGTTGAGGCGGGTGAGCTTGCTGGCTTGGGGGCTACCTTCAATGATGGGTTGGGAAATGCTGTCATGGAAGCCAAAATGCTCCTTGCTATCCGGTGGCAGGTAGCCTGATTCCTTGGCTAGCAACTGCAACCCAGCCTCGGCAAGTTCAGCTTGTAAGGATGCTGAGAGGTTTTCTATGGAATCGGCCGTAGCTTCGAGAATCACCAGCACATCTACAGAGGGGGAATCTACTTGCCAGGGATACTCCCAGTGCTCGGGAGCGTTGATGCCAAAGTCACCCAATTGCCGCACGCGGTTAGGGTTGCTCATGCCTTCGATAAATTCTGGCGCA
>DATNQK010000708.1:0-2468 GCA_036704065.1 Stenomitos sp. | reverse complement strand
TCATTGATGCTCGCCCTCCTTTGGCAACGGTGAAGGCGATCGAAGAAACTCACTTGCTGGCAATTCCTAGGCGGCAGTTAGTAATCAAACTTCAACACGATATGGGCTTTGCTTCCCGGTTTTATTATGGAATTTCACTTTGTCTGGCAGACAGGATGCGCGGTACGATCCGACATATAGAATATGGTCGCAATATAGAATTAGATCAACCAGAATTTGAACGAGAGGATATCAATCCTAACGTTATGGAAAATTTGGCGCTAGCTGAGGCTAAGTTTAATTGGCTGAGGGAAAATGTTAAAGCTTGAGGAATTTTAAGGCGTTTTTGAGCTCGGTCTGAAAACTTGCCGATTGATACGGTAATTGAGAGTTAGTCCCTAGGTAGCGAATAAATGGACAAAATGGTACATTTGTCGACAAATATACGGTGTACCATTTTGTTTAAGCCACACGAATTTGCAAAAAAGCTGGGAATGTGGGTCAAAACACTCCAACGTTGGGACACTTCAGGGAGGCTACCGGCCAAGCGCACCCTGTCAGGTCATCGGTTTTACACCGAAGACGATCTCTTGATAGCCAGCGGATTGAAGCCCATAGAAGCCAACCGAAAAACGGTCGTCTACTGTCGAGTTTCATCCAGCGGACAGAAACCGGAACTCAAAAATCAGATGCTGGCAATGGAAGCTTTCTGCTTAGGTCGAGGAATAACAGTCGATGATTGGGTATCGGAAATTGGGGGCGGACTAAACTTTAAAAGGAAAAAGTTTCTAGCAATCATGCTGTCAATGCTCAAAGGTGAAATATCAATAATTGTAATTGCACACAAAGACAGAATGTGTCGCTTTGCATTTGAATTCATCCAAGAGCTTGCCACGTCGGTTGGATGCGAGATCGTAGTTGCCAATCAATTATCGCTGTCCCCCCAACATGAATTAGTGGAAGATTTGATGGCGATAATCCACTGCTTCTCTTGCCGTTTATACGGTGTACGAAATTATTCCAAAGAGATCAAGGAAAATCTCAAAAATGCTATTGACAAACCAGTACAAGACCTGGAAGAATTGAGCAATCAAGAAATACAGTGTTGAGGTCGAGCAATGCTTCTGTCCATCAAAACAAAGCTAAAGCTAAACAAAAGTCAAACCACAATAATGAGCAAACACGCTGGAATAGCGAGGTTTACTTATAACTGGGGTTTGGCGACTTGGAATAGCCTTGATCAAGATGGACTGAAGCCCAACAAGTATCTGCTCAAGAAATTTTTCAACAATCATGTAAAACCTGAGTTTACATGGATTAAGGAGACGGGAATCTGTCAAAAGATTACTCAATATGCCTTCGACAACTTGGGGGACTCTTTCTCTAGGTTTTTCTCAAAAAAGGGCGGATACCCCAAGTTCAAGAAGAAAGGACTTCACGATTCCTTTACTATTGACGCAGGCGGTAAGCCTATTCCTGTGGGCGGTACATCTATAAAGTTGCCGACAATCGGTTGGGTAAAAACCCATGAAGGATTGCCCCACACAACCTGTAAATCAATCACTATTTCGCGCACTGCTGATATTTGGTTCATTGCTTTTGCTTACGAACAAGAACATGACCCAACAATCAAAAGTCACGATGTTGTAGGAGTTGATTTGGGAGTAAAAGAATTGGCTACGCTTTCAACTGGCGTAGTATTTCCGAACCCAAAACACTATAAGTCGCATCTCGCAAAACTCAAGAGATTGTCAAGGGTTCTTGCGAGAAAAGTTAAGGGTTCCGAAAATAGGTATCAAGCCAAAATTCCACTAGCAAGGCATCATGCTAAGGTAGCGAATCTTAGAAAAAATACTCTGCATCAAATCACTACTTACTTATGCAAAAACCACGCAAAAATAGTAGTAGAAAATTTGAATGTTTCCGGGATGTTAGCTAATCATAAACTAGCTCAAGTAATAGCTGATTGTGGATTCCATGAATTCAAACGTCAACTAGAATACAAAGCTAAAAAGTTTGGTTGTGAAATAATCGTTGCCGACCGCTGGTTCCCGTCGAGCAAGACCTGTTCAAACTGTGGACACATCCAAGATATGCCACTCAAAGAAAGAACCTATAATTGTACGAATTGCGGGCATTCGATGGACAGGGATTTGAACGCCGCAATTAACTTATCACGGTTGGCTAAACCGTGAAAGCTTACTGAGGGATAGCCGCTCCCATGCTCCCGATGAAGTAAGAAGCAAATGTCTAGACTTGTCTAGTATTTGTATAGCAGATGTACGATGTAACCTCTCAACTCAAAAAACAGATGTGCAAAACAAAATAGGGGCGGGTTGTACCGGAAATATCGATCAATAAGTGCCGCAACTATAAAAACCCGCCCCTGTGCTTTGCCGTTGGAACCTCTCGCGCCAAATGCAACCACCAACCACACAATCTAGATAATGCCCGGTCCTTTGGGGCGGGTGTCAGCATCCATTGTCAGT
>DATNQK010000707.1:0-2481 GCA_036704065.1 Stenomitos sp. | reverse complement strand
AACAATCTTGAGTATCTTTACTCATAGAGTAAACTCAAACGGCAAAATCATTGGGCCAGTCTTGAGTGACGCTGTAGCAATAACCTACTTTTAAAAACCATCATGAGCCAGCAATTACAATCCCAAGCGACGCAATGGTGGCAGACAGTCGCCAGTCAAAAAACCATAAAGACGTATCAAGATACCGCCCAGATCACCTGGTCTATTCTTCAAGAGACACTGAAGCTTGCGTGGCTCATCCTTTGTCTAGGACTCGTGCTGTTCGGCTGGCTCTGGCAAGGGTCAACCTCTAGTGGTCAGCGTCTTAAAACCTGGATTGACAGTTTAGAAGAACCCAAAGCCAATACCATTTGGTTAGATACCAAAAACTTTTTACTCGAAAAAGCCCAAGTCGCATCCTTATCTGTTCTCAATCAAGCCAGAACGCAACTGGGTTTAGCAACGGTCGCCCCTGCCACTCCTGCCGCAGTCATCACTGCATCGCAACCCGTCGCCGCACCTCCAGCAAAAGCACCTGCGCCAGTCAGCAAAGCCGCTAGCACTTCGGAAGAAACTGAAGACCCAGAGTAATAAGCCAGGTTAATAAATAATACTCAATCCTCCCTATCCACCCAGGGGGGATTTTTTTGGTTAGACTTAATCCAGAATTCAATGTCAAGGTCCCCTGATAACGCTTACGGAATGAGTGAAGCCTATATTCAACAGTCACACTTGATGCGGAATATAGCCGCTATTACGAGATACACAACTTCCTTAAGCGATAGGACAGATAAAACAGTCGTAAAACAAGGTTATTAATCATGGGTTGGCTTCAACGCATTTTTGGCCAAGAGAAACCAGCAGACGCCCAAGCAGCCATTAACGCCCCATCCAGCAGTGAGCCCTCTACTCTTCCCGAACGAGTAGGACTCAACGGCGAATATGATGAAAGTGGTTTGGCAAAGCGGGTTGCCTTAGCTTTCGACGAAGACAGCAGCATCAGTGATGAGAATGAGTTGTGGGTCGCTCAAACTGGCACAACAGTCGTACTCAAGGGTAAAGTTTCAAACCAACAAGCCCTTGATCACATGATTCAAGTTGCAAATTCTGTCAACGGTACTGCTTCTGTAGACACCTCTCAGGTTGCAGTTGCATAGCAAACTTCAAGTCAAGCTTCAAGTTAAGCACTCCGCAAAGCCACAATGGGGTCTAGCCTAGCAGCGCGTCGGGCAGGAACAACGCCAAAAAATATCCCAATACTGCCCGAAACTGCTAAGGCCAAAACAATCGCAGGAACTGAAACACTGGTAATTAAAGGTGAAAATGCACCAACCAGCAGAACCGTACCAGAACCAACGAAAATCCCGATTGTTCCACCCACCGCAGACAAAATAATAGATTCAATTAAAAATTGCATCAAAATGTCAGACTGCGTAGCCCCAATCGCTTTACGCAATCCAATCTCGTGAGTTCGTTCCGTTACAGAAACGAGCATAATATTCATAATGCCGATCCCGCCGACTAGAAGCGAAATTCCGGCGATCGCCACCAACATAATGGTCAGCGCCCCAGTCACAGCACCAATAATGCTCAGTGCTTCATCTTGGGAGCGTACCGAAAAGTCATCCTCCGTCACAATTTTGTGGCGCAACCGCAGCAAATTAGTAATCTGCGTTTTTGCTGCTCCCATTTGCGCTTGACTCTTGGCAGAAATCGAAATAAAGGTGAGCTCAATACCAAAAGGCGAAGTTCGCCCCGTCAATCGGCCTGACACAGTAGAAAGGGGAACTAATATCAAATCGTCTTGGTTATTTCCTAAAAATGCCCCTTTGGGCCTCATAACCCCAATCACGCGAAAAGATAAATTTTTAACCCGCACCCTTTGGCCGATGGGGTCTTGACCATTAAACAAAGTATCTGCCAGGTCTGCACCTAACACTGCCACTGGCGTTGCCCCTTCCACTTCGGACTGTGTAAAGAAGCGACCTCGCCCAATGTTATAGTCCCGAACAATGGGAAATAATTCATTACTACCAATCACCAAGGTTGTTTTCTTCTGGCTTCCATAAATCGCGGTGGCCTGATTTTGAATCTGGGGAGCCACCAACGCCACAGAGGGAACTTGTTGGGCGATCGCCTCAGCATCCTTCAAAACCAGCGTCCTTGGAATATACAGGCTGCGATTACTACCCCTGTCATTCCCCGGCACAACAAACAACACATTGGGACCTAGTGACTTAAACTGATCTGAAGCAAATCGCTGGGCCCCCTCTCCCACACCAATCATCGCAACCACTGACGCATTGCCAATAATCATCCCTAGCATCGTCAGAACACTGCGCAAACGGTTAGCAGTCAGGGTTGCAGTCGCCATCTTAATACTTTCGACTAGATCCACAAGCTTGCAATCCTTGTAATTCTTTAGTTCCCCAAAACGAAATAGAGGGTGATACATCATGTATCACCCTCTATATTCTAGAAAATCAAACCTGGCATCGAGCT
>DATNQK010000706.1:0-4962 GCA_036704065.1 Stenomitos sp. | reverse complement strand
AGACTCTGATTGAATTGTTGCTTGAGGATTTCGGCACGGTTGAGCATAGAACAAGGAGGGGTTAGAGTAGGCTGTAAGGCCATGATGCCTCTAAATCAAGCCTTACAGGGTTTTAGCTCTCCTTATTTCAGTGGCATTGACTTGGCAGTGGTTTGACCGGGCACCGGAATCATTCCTGGGTCAACCGTTGAATTCTGTGTTGCAAGATGGCGATCTCTATGCAATCAGACAATGTATTGCAGGGGACTTTGAACATGCAAATCCAATTCGTATTTCCCTGGAAACATCCAATGGCCCCTACGAAGCAGATTGTATCGCTCACTGTATTCCAGATAATGTTCTGATTCTGGAAATTGAACCCGATGAAGTTCCCGTAGCCTCTACTATTGCACAGCAATCTACTTATTTCGACTTTTTCCGCCAAATTAAAGCCTTTGTAGTAGGGCTGCAAAGGGCGACAAGCTTTGATGAACTCTGCACGCAGTTGGTGGAAAGTGTGCGCCGTTTGACGCAATTTGATCGCGTCATGATTTATCGCTTTGATGTGATTTCAGGTGCAGGCGCAGTCATTGCAGAAGCCCGCCACCCTGACGTCGAAAGTTACTTAGGCTTGCGGTATCCGGCAACCGATATTCCGAAACAAGCCAGACATTTGTACGTGCTCAATCGTCTGCGTATCATTCCGGATGCAACCTATACACCTGTTCCCCTCGTGCCAGTTGTTAACCCCCTCACGCAATCCCCCCTTGATTTGACGTGGTCGGTCTTGCGGAGTGTTTCGCCTATGCATACAGAGTACCTGCATAACATGGGGGTAGGGGCCTCAATGTCTATTTCATTAGTCAATGACTCGAAGTTGTGGGGTTTGATTGCCTGCCACCACCGTACTCCTAAACAAATTTCTTATTTCCAGCGGACTGTTTGCGAATTTATTAGTCAAATTGCATCGTTTGAATTGGCAGCAAAGTCAGAGCATCAGGATCAAGCGTACCGAATTGAACTGAACGGTTATAAAACCTCATTTTTAGACACGCTTTCTCAATCTAATGAGATTATTGATGCCATCCAGCAAGCTCCCACAGCTCTTTTAAAGCTTGTCGGAGCGACGGGCGTTGCCGTTTATATCGAAGATAAACATTTTCGCTTTGGCAATACGCCAAGTTCTGAACAGCTAGAGTCCCTCATTGCCTACCTTCAACCTCGCTTGGAAACGGATGATTCCTTACAAACCCCGTGTTTAAGCCATGAGTATCCCGATGCCATTGCGTATAGTTCCATTGCCAGCGGTTTGTTGGCGATCAAAATTTCCCATGAGCAGCGGTTTTATATTCTTTGGTTTCGGCCCGAGGTAATCCAGACTGTCACTTGGGGAGGTGATCCGAATAAGCCTGTTTCGGTTGCGTCCAAAGGAGAGGCCAGACTTTCTCCCCGTAAGTCTTTCAGTGCCTGGCAAGAGATTGTTCGGCACACTGCAATCCCTTGGAAGCCCTGTGAACTCGAAATGGCCCTTGAGGTTCGTAGTGCGCTCATTAACCTTGTGCTGCGCCATGCCGCAGAAATTTCGCAGTTGAACCAGGAGCTAAAAAGAAGCAACCTTGACTTAGATGCGTTTGCTTATATTGCCTCCCACGATCTCAAGGAACCTCTGCGTGGCATTCATAACTACTCCACATTCTTAATTGAAGATTACGGATCTGTGTTGGACGAGGAAGGCGTATCGAAACTAGCAGCCTTAACTCGCTTAACGCGCCGGATGCAAGATTTGATTGATTCGTTGTTATATTACTCTCGTCTAGGCCGATCTGAGCTTCTGCTATATCCCATTGACCTCCATGAATTGGCCATAGAAACGGCTGAGCTATTTAAGATTACAGGGGGGAATGCGCTGGAGATTACAATCCATCCGCTGCCTACTGTATTGGGCGATCGCTCTCTGATCTACGAGCTACTAACCAACTTAGTTAGTAACGCCATCAAGTACAACAACAGCCCGTGTAAAAAAATTGAGATTGGTTGCTGCGATCCTACTTCCAGCCCGCCTAGCCATGCCCAATCTGTCCATACCATCTATATTCGGGATAATGGCATTGGCATTCATCCCCAACACCATCAGGATATATTTCGAATTTTTAGACGATTGCATCTACGCCAAGATTATGGCGGTGGCATAGGCGCGGGTTTGACCATTGCCCAAAAAATTGTTGAGCGGCATGGCGGCACAATATGGGTAGAATCTGTGGAGGGTACGGGGAGTACGTTTTACTTTACCTTGCCTAAGGGCTCTCCAACTGCATAGAAAATATTGATGCAGGGATAATACTTGTACAGGTCTTTTTTTACTCCTGCATCTGTTCTAGTAATAGCGTAGCCATTGCTCTAAGATGAATGCAGCGGTAGGTAGCATACTGTGTTAATCAATAAGGGATTATTGATTGACCCAACAGATACAAGCACAAAACCTATAGGTAGAGATGATGAAAGCCCTTGATGGATGGCGTCTGCAGCGGCAGATTTTGTGTGTGTCTGCACAAACGCATGATTGCTGGTTGTAGAGATGAATTTATAAGGTTTTCTGAATGTCTGTTAGTCAACTCGCCAATATCCTGAGGTAGGCCAAAAGTCATGAATGCTTCTCCTGTCATTGAGCATGGATCTTTTGGTTCGAGCCGCTCGTCATCTGCAGTTGTTTTAGTCATCGAGGATAGCGATGAGGATTATGAGGCACTAGAGCGATTTTTTCGAAAAGAGGCAACTCAGATTCGGCTCATGCGCCAGCCTACAGGAAATTCGGCTTTAATATACTTGCAAGAGTGCCTTCAAACTGAAGACAGGTCAAGAGTATCGCTTCCTTCTTTAATATTATTAGACTTGAACTTACCAGGCATTGATGGTCGTGCCGTATTGCGATCAATTAAACAAAATCCTCAACTTGTCCAAATCCCAATCGTTGTTTTAACAACATCCAATAATCCACGGGATGTTCTAGAATGCTATCAATTAGGGGCGAATAGCTATCTTGTAAAGGAATTAGATGTAGCCCTATTCAATGCTTCCATAAAAACATTGGTTGAATATTGGTTTAATGCAATCTTGCTACCTTGATTTTTAAATCATTACACTATGAATTCATTTTCACAAAGGGGGATAATTGATGATTTTCCATCTATGACTCTAAGGCTTTAGTTCTAAAAGTCATAAAGAATGTGTACCTTATAAAGATTTGATTCACTTTACCTACTACGTTTTAGGAGTTTTTCTGCATTTATGATCTCACAAAGACAAAGATGCAGGAACACAAACAAAAATAGGTAAAATGAGCAATAGAGATAGTCTGTTTTACGACTGTCGAACGCTTCAAGCGTATAATGAACCGTATCAAAGACTGTCGCGATTTTACAAGTTGCCTAAAGTCGTGTGCAGATTGCGTAGGTAGACCTCTATTAAGTAAAACCAATTCAACATTTGCTTTTACTTATAGACCGCTCCAACCACTTGTCTACTATGCGTTTTACTTATGTTGCTACAAAGATACTCTGTATTAGTAGTAGATGACTCGCCTGATGATGTAAAGACTTTTAGGCGTTATCTTCTGCGAGATCAAAGTGCTACTTATGATATCCATGATTTTGGCCTTGCTGCAGAAGCATTACAATACTGCCAATCAAATTGGCCTGATTTAATCATCTTGGATTATGTCTTGCCCGACTCTAATGCACTGCGGTTTATTGATCAGTTGCAGGAAGTGTCAGATTCCCAAGCTTTGCCAGCAATCATAGTGCTTACAGGCCAGGGGAATGAAGAAATTGCTGTTGCTTTGATGAAAAAGGGCGTACAGGACTATTTAAATAAAAATAATCTGCTAGAGCAGAAGTTTCAGCTTGCCGTTCAACGTGCTTTAAACCAAACTCGACTTCGTAAAGCCCTATTTCTGCAATCCCAGTGGCAGCAGTTGCTGACTGAAATAGCCTTACGGATTCGGCAATCTCTAGAATTGACCGAAATTCTGAATGCAACGGTTCACGAAGTTCAACAGTTTTTACAGTGCGATCGCGTCTTGTTCTATCAATTTGCAAAGGATTGGTCTGGCGATGTGGTTGCAGAAGCTGTACGAGCACCTTGGAAATCCCTTCTAGGCCTACACTTTACCGAGCAGTCTGATCACTCCTTTACAGGTGTCAGAGCAGTCGACTATCTGAACGGTAAGCAACTTAAAATTGATGACATTTACAACTCCGAACTGTCATTGCCTCATATTCAGTTGCTAGAGAGTATCCAGGCGCGTGCAGTTTTAGTCTTTCCCATCCTTGTCGCTGAAACTGAGGAATCACAAAAACTATGGGGGCTTGTCGTTGCACATCAATGTCAAGACAAACGCCTGTGGTCAGAAAATTCGGTTTCTTTTTTATCTCAACTGTCTATTCAAATTGCGATCGCCATCCAACAAGCAGAATTGCTACAGCGACTCAACCATGAGCTAGCCCAACGCACCCTTGCAGAACAAGACTTACGGCATCAAACCACTCAGCAACAGTGGCTGATTCAAGAATTGGCAAAAGCTACAACCCTACTACGACAGCGCAATAACGACCTAGACTCCTTCGTTTCAATTGCCTCCCATGACCTACGCGCCCCCTTACGGGCAGTGCGCAACTTAGCGGTCTGGCTTGTGGAAGATTATGCAGATATCCTCAATGCCGAGGCTCAACAAAGATTTGCCTTACTGCTCTCCCGTGTCGATCAGATGGATGCTCTCTTGAGTGACTTGTTGCAATATGCCCGAGTCGGACGGGTTGAGGGCAACCAAACAGCGGTAGATATGACTGAACTCTTAGAGCAAGTGATTCAGAGCATTGATGTACCGCCTGGGTTTAACATTCGGATTGATTCGCCCATGCCCACTTTGACGACCAATCCATCGGCTTTAGCACAGATTTTTACGAATTTAGTCGGCAATGCAGTCAA
>DATNQK010000705.1:0-2642 GCA_036704065.1 Stenomitos sp. | reverse complement strand
GGCCAGAACGGATTACGTCAGGCTCAGGTTTTTTCTGAAGCCGCCCAACTATCGGGTGTTGTTTTAACCAAATTGGATGGCACCGCAAAAGGGGGCGTTGCCCTCGCTGTAGTTCAGCAACTCGGTTTACCCATTCGATTTATTGGTGCAGGAGAAGGGATTAAAGACTTGCGACCTTTTTCCAGTTACGAATTTGTTGAAGCCTTACTCAGCAACGAGTGAAGTAACTAAAAAGCATTGCGGTGCCTTCCAAAGTTTTTAGCTTCTATGGGCAGAAGAGAGACGTTTGTTTCTACTGCGATGTAGGGAACAATTACATCTTGAATATGGCTTACCCGTTTTGAGAATAAGGGTGTTAAGCTATCAATTCAGAACTTGAAATCTCTTGCTCTCTTAGTCGCAGCTTTTCGATGGAAGGCTCATCTCTCCCATTTATGTCCGCGGTTCCGGCTCCAAAGCAACCACCAGAATCCCTAAGCAATACGCTTCAGGGGGTGCAGTCGAGTACTGCATCAATTTCTGCATTAAAAAAACTGGTTGCTCGGCTCCAGAGAGAGCAGCGCAAGGTGCAAGACTTACTGAGTTCTCTTAGTTTTTCGTTGCGTAGCTTCAACAATCTTAATCAATTCCTGACATTGATCCCACTGATTGTGAGTCGCGTTACGGATGCAGATGCCGCAGTCCTAGTGATATTTCGCCCCAGCGGTCAGCAACTGTTTTTTCATGAGAATAATCACCTACGCGATATTCGCCATGCCTTCGAGCAAGCCACTCAGACCTTAGGGTCGCCCATGGCACCATTGCAGTACTCAAATGTGCTGGAGGCAGAACTGAGCCGCATCTTAAACGAAGATTATCGCTGGTTTAGCACGACAATTTTAGTGCGCCAAGTCGAGTTGCAAGAGCGTGGCAGACTTTATTTATTTAGTCGCAGTCCAGACTATGAGTGGACAGAAACCCGACAAAAGCTGGCGCAGCTTGTGGCCGATCAGACTGCGGTTGCCATTGAAAATGACGAGTTAAATGCACAAGTCCGCAAACAAGAACGTCTCACCCGTGAATTAGAAATTGGTGCCGAAATCCAGGCTCGGTTGTTACCCAATCAATGTCCCAATATCGAAGGGGTGGAGTTGGCAGCGACCTGTAAAACCGCAAGCCAAGTGGGGGGCGATTATTACGACTTTATTCCTGTATCGCTGACGCCAATTCATCAGCCACCGTATCAAAGTGCGATCGCAGATCGCTGGAGCATTGTGATTGGTGATGTGATGGGTAAAGGTGTGCCTGCGGGGTTGATTATGACCATGACCCGTGGCATGCTGCGCACGGATATTCTGAACCGTCATTCCCCTGCTCGGATTCTGCAAGACTTAAACTCTGTGATGTATGGCGATTTGGAAACCTCCAATCGCTTTGTGACGCTGTTTTACTCGGAGTACGATCCCAAAACACAAACGCTTCTGTATAGTAATGCGGCTCATCATCCGCCGCTATTATGGCGATCGCAAACGGGAACCATTGAGCGCCTAGATACAGATGGAATGTTGATCGGCCTAGATATCAACACCGAGTTTTGCGAACGTCAGGTGAAACTCCATCCAGGCGATACGCTCATCTACTACACCGACGGATTTACAGATGCAGCCAACCCAAATGGTTTGCGGTTTGAAGAAGAAAATTTAGAAAAAGCATTTTTAGAAGCTTGCCGCCGCTGTAAAAATCCTCAGGAGATCCTAGACTACTTATTTGCGCAGGTTTACTCGTTCATTGGTAGTCAAGGTGTACAAAACGACGATATGACCTTGGTTGTGTTTCGCGTCAAACCAAAACTCCTCGAACTTCCTTCACTTTCCAAGGCTTGATCCTAGGAGTTCTCTCTGGCTTTCGTCACAACTGTATTAAGTTCCACCGCAGTTCTAGTGCTGCTTGGGGGAAGTACCGCCTCGCATTGACTGTGGCGAAGTGTCAAGCTACTTTCTCGTGGTTAAGTTGAAAGTCTTGTGAGAGGGAGCACGTTTTCTTGCAAGATGGATCTGGAGCTATCTCAAGAGGCTGAGGGATGGCTTTGAGGTTGCAGTTGTAACAAAACAGCATGATACGAATTGGACAGATTCTGTGGAAGCGTCTTTATCACCAAGTACTGCGTGCCAATCGCTTCGCCATCCTTGAAGCATGTTTAATTGGGTTGGTTTCTGCTATTGCCGCCGTTTTTTTGAAGCAAGGGGTGCACTGGTTAAGTGAATGGCGGCTTGATTTAGCTCACAAATGGCCGGCTTGGATGGTTCTGCCCCTCATTGGCCTAGTGGGTGGATTACTTGCAGGCTTATTGGTCGAGCAAGTTGCGCCAGAAACTTCAGGAAGTGGCATTCCTCAAGTGAAAGCTGTATTGGCACGAGTCCCCATTGCCTTAGATCTACGTGTTGCCTTTGCGAAGCTGATCGGTGGTTTTCTGGTGCTGGGTTCCGGTTTACCGTTGGGACGCGAAGGCCCGACGGTACAAATTGGTTCAGCATTGGCCGCCACCCTCAGTCGCCGTTTTCCTACTTCCCCAGATCATCGCCGTCAGCTCATTGCGGCGGGGGCAGGAGCTGGGGTTGCAGCAGCCTTTAATGCCCCAATTGCAGGGGTTTTGTTTGTTGTAG
>DATNQK010000704.1:0-12139 GCA_036704065.1 Stenomitos sp. | reverse complement strand
GTTTAACCCCGAATGCTTTCCCATATCCGTGGGAGTGGCAAACTTACTGCCCTATCGCGATCGCCTGGAATATTGCCCGCGCTTTATAACAGAACAACCGGAAGCAGAAGGCTTTTGCGAAGTTGCCGCTTTATTGTGTCACCGTGCGTAGCCGTTATACCCATGCAGGGCATCAGGAGGCTGCTGCAATAGGAGCAGTTAACTGCCGAGGTTTACACCAGTACACGCGAACCGAAATTCCTTGTGCGCTTTCTTGTTCGAGATCTTGCACAAAACCTAACTGAGCCTCTTCGGCCTCAGTCCTGGATGAGAAAGGCCCAAAGTAATAGATATAGGCAGGTTGGCTGGTCTGGATTTGTATCCACCATCCCCACTCTTGGTCTGATTCACCCCAAGGGGAACCACTATCTTGCCAAGCGCGAAACGCTGCCTTCACAGCAATCTGCAACCCAATAACCAATAAAACCAGTAATGCGCCACTTGAGACTAAGGTGCTTTCGAACATAATTCGGTTTTTCCTGACGAATAGCCACACTGGTCGCCTTACTTAGCGTAGGTAAAGAAATTTATCGCGTAAATCCGTTAAATTACGTAGATTTAAAGGTGCTCATTATCTGCTCTATACCTTCACTAAGGTTCTAAAACTATCCCAAGACATAGTTCTGATAAACCTAAGACTTCCTCGTTACTTCTAGGGCTGAACTCAACCCACAAGAACTGAAAAAAAGCTGCATTTTCCTATTGAGCACTCCTACAACTGAGTCTAGCGTCTGAAACACTGTGCCCTACTATCGGCTTGATACGGGTAACACTAGAGAAAACATTCAGGTAACCGTAATCCTACGGAGAAGAGGTCATGGGGACTGTCTCAAAGTCTCGTATTTTCGCGGTTTCAGCACTGCAATCCTACCTCTTATATTGAAGAAGTTAATTGGGCTGTCATACCCCCCGCATGGCCCACGTGGTCCCCGAAAGGGCAAGTTGTTCCGAAAGGACAATGCGCAAAATAGCAGACCTAAGCCAAAAAGCATTAGGGTATGGATGCTGCTAGTGTCGAAGGGACCTTACTTAATGAAACAGGTGCAGTCAAGGATGAAATTGAGTGGCTGCACCCCTCATCTAAACCTATCCTGTTTCACCGACTCTCAGAGTTAGTAAGCACGAGGTTTTCTGCGTTTGGTGGCAAAGGCAAACTGCATTTTTGAGACGAGTTTGCGATCGCCCAACACCTCACGATAGAACGCTGACCTCGAATTCCCATTGCAGCAAAAACCTGTGCCTTAATCAGCATACTGGTGTACCAAATTAGAGAGTAGGGTTAAACGCCCCCACGCCTGATTTTGCCTGGGATTGCAACCACTGGAAAGACACCAGATTTAGCAATAATCCAATTGCAAATAAAACAAACATGAGCAGAATTTGATACCAAAGTCGTGGCGAAACCCACAAGTCTGCCATCAAATGAGACAGGTTGAGCACGGTATAAATCAGGCTCAAAATAAAATGAAACTTCCTATAACGCCTTGTGTCTAAAAAAGTAGTGGCAATCATGGCCAGCATGGGAATAAGAAAAAAGGCCAACATTAACCACAAAATTGGCGCGATCGCCTCTAGGGTAGGGGCTTGAGAATCGGTAACGCTTAGACCATGAAACAGTGGCATAAGACCCAACTGGGTATGAAATAAAAGCCCCAACAGAAACACGCCCCACAATACAACGATTTTTTCGCGACAGCAAGTAGCCATAACGCTTGACCTCCCTGCTTCTTAAAGATGCTTACTTTCAGTTTAAAGAACGGACTGGACAAGGAATAAAGCATGTCGGTTTATGAAGCGAACGGAGTGTACTTTACGAGAGATACAGAGAAAGAGGCGTCTCAATCTCTATCCGTTGATTTCTACCCATCGAATCGTGGAAAAAGCAGGAGATTGACGCTACAACGTTGAAAGAAGCATCGGAGACCAAAGCCATGAAAATGCGATCGCTGGGAAGCCAAGGACTGACTGTTTCGGAATTAGGCCTCGGCTGCATGGGAATGTCTGAGTTTTATGGCCCTAGAGACGACCAAGAATCGATTGCAACCATTCATCGGGCTTTGGAACTAGGGGTCACCTTTTTAGATACTGCGGATATGTATGGCCCCTTTATCAACGAGGAACTAGTAGGACGTGCGATTCGCGATCGCCGCGATCAAGTGGTCATCGCCACTAAATTTGGCAATGTTCGGACACCCGAAGGCGGATGGCAAGGCATCAACGGGAGACCGGAATATGTGCGTCAGTGTTGTGATGCATCCTTGCAACGATTGGGGATTGAGGTCATTGATCTGTACTATCAGCACCGCGTCGATCTCACGGTTCCCATTGAAGACACCATTGGCGCGATGGCAGAACTGGTGCAACAGGGCAAGGTGCGCTACATCGGCCTGTCAGAAGCGGCACCTGCCACCATCCGGCGAGCCCATGCGGTGCATCCCATTACAGCACTACAGTCTGAATATTCTCTATGGAGCCGCGACCTAGAGGATGATGTTTTGCCAACTGTTCGCGAGTTAGGGATTGGCTTTGTGGCTTACAGTCCCCTAGGGCGAGGGTTCTTGTCGGGTCAGTTTAATCGGTTAGAAGACTTACCAGAAGACGATTACCGCCGACACTCCCCTCGATTCCAAGGCGAAAACTTTGCCAAGAACATTCAACTGGTGGATCAAGTCAAACAAATTGCTGCCGAAAAGCAGGTCACACCCAGCCAACTGGCTTTGGCATGGCTTCTAGCTCAAGGAGAAGATATTGTGCCCATTCCTGGTACAAAACGCCGCCAATACTTAGAAGAAAACGTTGCTGCGACCACCATTCAGCTCACGACCGAAGAGTTAAGTCGGATTGAGGCCATTGCACCCAAGGGCAGTGCAGCTGGCGATCGCTACCCCGACATGAGTACCGTCAACCGTTAAGCCCAGTGCATTACCAACAAAGCCAAGACAAACAGTGCTTCTGCTTTAGGGCTTCATCCCTTCTGTAGAAGCACTCTTGGAGGAAAAGGCAGGGGGAATGGCATAGCCTAAAATGGCCAAGTTGCGTCTAACCCCATCCAAAATCGCCACATTGGGCAACAGCCCCCACGATTGAAAACCAGCGTTCTGGAATAACCGGAGGCTAGGTTCGTTGTGCTCAAAAATAAAGGCAAGCAGACACTCCAGTTCTAGGACTGGTGCATGGGCGATCGCCGCTTGCAGCAGATAAGTACCGATCCCTTGACGCCGAGCGGCCGCATCGATGTATAAACTAATTTCTGTCGTTTGACGGTAAGCAGGACGCCCGTAAAAGTCCGAAAAACTCAACCATCCTTTCACCTCACCCTCCTGTTCAACAACCCATAAGGGACGGGTTGCAGGCTGATGGGCAGCAAACCAAGACAAACGACTCTCTAAATCCACGGGTTCGAGATCGGCAGTGACTTGACGCGAAGGAATCGTTTGGTTGTAAATTTCAACGATGCGAGGCAGATCCGCTAGGGTCGCTAAGCGGTGCGATCGCGCAGCATAGAAGGACATGAACAGTTGTAATAATGGTCTAGACAATGTTGCAATGCATCCTGGTGATTGAACGCGAGGTTCATCTTTAGGGCAGTTTCTAGGGGGAACCAACGGGCCTCTTTCACTTCTCCGTGAGAAACCTGAGGACGAAGATCCGGTAAGTCAAACCCAGGCGCTAGCAAAAACAAGACGGGAAAGCGTAGGGTAATATTTTGCCGCCGGATCGGTTCACTAAAGACGTAGTAGGGTTGCTCTAGAGACCCTTTCAATGAATGTGTCACTTGCAACGCTAAAAGATTGAGTCCTAGTTCTTCCCATACTTCTCGGACTAGCGCTTCCCCAACAGTTTCGTCATAGTCTACATATCCGCCTGGTAATCCCCATTTGTCTGTTTCATCTGGCATGTCTTCGCCCCGTAGTCCCAAAGGAACGTAGACTTGATCCTCCAGCGCAACCATCAATAAGCCAAGGACTGTAGCACTGCGGCTAATCCAATACTCTTTGCCCTCAACATTGAGACAGTGATTCGGGGTGTTCTTAAATTTCACCGCTGTTGTTGCTCCTGAACAAATGGGTTGAAAGGGGTGGCAAGGCAGCATTATCTGCTAGATGGGCGAACTGGGCTTACGATCCAGTCGGGTTGCTTCGGCGATCGCCACCAGTGCTTTGGCGCGGTTGGCCAATGGTTGCAACTGAACAGCATCCAGCCCTGTCAAAAGACTCAGATTTTCGACCGACATTCCCCTTAATAACATATCGATACACCAGGTTTGCCGCGCTTGAACTACGGTGGGGAGGGCTCCACCCCATCCATTAAGGCCAGTGAGCCACGCCTGCCAACGCTCCTCCACTTCTGCGACACCCATCGGTTGCTCGGCGGCATTTAAAAATACAGCAGCATTTTTATCCTTGCGACTTTTGAGCCATCGGACGAGGGGATTGGCGGTATAAGAGCCGTAGCGTTTTCCTAAAATCCACTGATTCACAGGCACTTGACGCATCCCCACATTCAGCACCAACTGATGGGCATCACTGAAGACGTGCGATCGCTCTAAGCCAACGGTATCAACTGGCGTTAGACCTGCTGCAAATAGGACATAAGCCAAGGCATAGTCTTGAATACTGCTGCGTTTGGCTTGCCCCAGAACATCATGAACTAAATGAGCTGGCAAATCTAACATGACGGGTGCCGCTTCAGTCTGCGCTGGTGATGCTGGCAAGGGGGCCACCCCTAAACACTGCACCAAGTCGTGCAAAAAGTCGTCGCGACTCCTCTGCTGTTCAGGGAGATCGCTGATGAGCGCCAGCACCGCATGGCCCACAATTGTCCCATTGAGTAAGCTGGCGAGGCGTTGCGGAGGAAGCCCTGCCTCACCTTGAGTTTGGGCGATCGCCTTGGCTAGATATTGCGCCACCGCCCCATTAAGGATAGCCAACTTCTGTCCCAAGCCTTGACGCTGTTCCTGAGAAAACTCCTCAGATTCGCCAATCACCGCTCGCACCAATCCAGGCACTTGTTCTAACGCAGCCAGACACTGCTCGCCATAGGCCTGCAACACTTGCTCAGGGTTGTTAGCACTGCTTGCATCCTGAAGGACTGCCCCTAAACGGTCAAAGGCCATCGACTCTTCGACCACAGCCAGCAATAAGCCCTGTTTGTTACCAAACTGACGAAACAGCGTGACCTCATTTACCTCAGCCAGTTCCGCAATTTTGCGAGTGGTGGTTGCACCCACACCTTGGGTCATAAACAGCTCTAGTGCAGCTTGAATTAAACGATGTCGAGTGGAAGACATAGCAGTAGATCCAAAAAATGCAAGTAATACTTGCAAAACATAGCAAGGGTTGCTAACATCAAATCATGCAAGCAGCACTTGCTTCTTTTAACTGTAGCGGATTCAGTGCCACCCTAACCTGTGGCTGCAAAACGAGCGGTGCTGAGTTGCGTCTCACCTTTGCAGCTTTGGAAACTCTTATGACAACTGCTTATTCTGCCTCTACCCCTCCGCAACGACCGCCTACGCTTCGGCTCAGTTGGCCTAGCCTTTTGTTTTTTGGTGCGTTTCATGCGATCGCCCTATTGGTTGCACCCTCGTATTTTTCGTGGTCAGCAATTATCGCTGCCCTAGTCTTGCACTGGTTGTTTGGGGGCATCGGGATTTGCCTCGGCTACCATCGTTTGCTCAGCCACCGCAGCTTCCAAGTACCGCAGTGGTTAGAGTATGTGATTGCCACCTGTGGTGCCCTGGCAATGGAAGGTGGGCCTAGCTTTTGGGTCAGTGGCCATCGTCAGCACCACGCCTTCACCGAGCACACAGAAAAAGATCCCTACTCGGCACAGCGCGGCTTCTGGTGGAGCCACATGTTATGGATTTTCTATCCCCAACCCGAATTTTTTGAGCCGGACACCTATGCCAGATTTGCTCGCGATATTTTTAGCAAACCCTATTATCGTTGGCTAGATCGTTACTTCTTACTACTGCAAATTCCCCTCGCAGTAGTGCTCTATGGGTTAGGCGGTTGGTCCTTCGTGCTCTATGGCATCTTTGTACGCGCCGTGTTACTGTGGCACTCTACTTGGTTGGTCAATTCCGCAACCCACAAGTATGGGTATCGTACCTTTGAATCCAAAGATGGTTCACGTAACCTATGGTGGGTCTCAATTCTCACCTACGGCGAAGGGTGGCATAACAATCATCATTCATACCCCAATGTGGCGAAGTCAGGCTTTCGCTGGTGGGAAATTGATGTTACTTGGTGGGCGATCGCCACGTTGCAAAAACTTGGACTTGCCAAGAAAGTAGTGTTGTATCCTGCGCAAGCTTATCTTTCTCAGCAAGGTCAATAAGAAACTCGGCAAGATTGGATCGCACCTCACTCATCCAATCTTGCCATCAGGTCATTTCAATTTATTTAACTAAAACCCTTTTCCAATCTAGATAGGGAAGGGTTGATATAGCAAAATAACAAACTGCCTTTGGTCTCTCTCTTAAAAGCTCCAGAGCGATCGCGTCATCAGGGGCAAAACACCCACAAACTGACGCTGCATTAAGGAACCAACCCTTGGAAGTATAGGTAAAGATGCTTGGCGATCATAGGAGCGCGTAAACCGTTCTTGGCGCTGATATACAAATCGCGGCGATAGCGGCGGCAGATTCGCAGCATTATTGAAATCAACATCATAGTCCCAAGCGCGAATGGGCGGATTGTAACGCGCACTTCCCCAAGCCCCATCAACCCTCCGAGGTCGGTTTAAGCTCACAAATGAACCTCGGTATCTAAACGTTAAACCAGACCAGTTTTCATGGAAGCGTGGGTAATTTTCTAACCCCCCATTGTAAGGATCGCCCTGCCCTGCACTTCCTTCTTGGCGGCCCGTCGTATCTGTACCTGCTAAAAATGCTGCATTCACACGGGTATCAGCAGCAGCTTGCGCACCCACATTCGGCGCACTATCAGGCAAATTACTTGTGTAGGTTGTCGTCCCCCGATCATCCAGAAACCATCTGTTGGACACAACATTAATGGAATCGGCCAAAATTGCAGCTGGCTTTTTGGCAGGACAACTTGTTCCATCCCAAACACCACAATTGTAGTCTCCGGTTAAGTAGAGTGCCTGATCACTAACGACCGATAAACCACGAACTTGCGGTGCGCCACTTACCGAAGATTGAAGCGTACGGGCATTGTATAGACGAACCCCATAATTATTGCCATCGGATGGAGTATTGCTTGTTGCATACACACTACGGTTAGAATCTGGGCCATCAACCGTAAAAAACCAAACTAGACCGCCTTCTGTAACATCGTCCAGCGCTCTACCGCTGTCTTGAATGTTCTGTTGATGAATACAATTCATCAAAGAACCAACATCCACATTCAACATGCGGATATATTTGCCTTCACGGTAGTTATAGAATGTATCAGAAGTCGATACTACTGCCTTGCGTAGCGCATTTCCAGCCGAGGCAATTGTTCCAGACTGGTAAGTATGGCCCAGTTGACGACGCAGTGTGACACTCGTCCCCGCATCGACTAAGCCATCACTATTGGTGTCGGGCCCAGTAATGACATTACTATCAGGATCATTATTGACCTGATAAAAATCATTAACTGCCAATCCACTGGTCGAAGCGACGTTAAGCGTCACATCGGTAGCCGCATAACTCGTAACCGAAGCTGACTTATTCGCTAGGGTTGTATTGGCAACAGAACAGCTTGAGAGTAAACGGCTGGTACGTCCAGAATCCACTGAACCATCTGCATTGCGAATTTCAATTCCAGTCGGATTATTGCTGCTGTTCAACTTCAGAACAACTCTTAAATCAGCCTTACTCCAATAAGCAGAAGAAGGGCTAGGGTCTAAAGCTTCAGGCGGTGGAACGGCTACAGGAGGAACATTAATGCGAACTTGATTATTCCAAGGGCTAACATCGGTAATCTGTGTGCGGGTTCCCGAACAATTCATTACTGTAGTGCTGGAACCATCAAAGGCTCTGACAGTCCCAGCACCGCAATTTGTATTATTTTTCCGTCCACGGTACAGGTTGTTACGAACACTAACCTGCCCATTCAAGGTTAAGGTACTGCCACTGCCATCGCTAACCAGATAGAGATCGCCGTTGGTATGAATCGGCCCAGACAAGGTCATGGTTGGGCTAGGCAAAATCTCTAGGTCTTTATCGTAAAAGGCTGCAAATTGAAAGAGCGGGACTAAACGACTTTTAAAGCGAATTCCCAACATTGCATTGGGTTGGCTCGTCGAACGATCAAACGCTACAGAAGTTACATCATATCGATACTCCTGGGCATTGAGTCCGGCAAATTGTTCATTTGCGTTAATGGTCACCGAAGTAGGCTGCGGGACCCCAAAAGCATCTCTCTGATTTTGATCAATGACATAAGTTGAAACAGGAACCCGTTTTGTGGAATCGTCTGGATATAGGTAATCTTGAACCGTCAGACTATTGTCGCAGGCAAAATCGCCCGATCCACCCGAACCGCCATTCCGACAAACGGTCCAATTACTAGGGGAAGTTCCAGTGGGAACGTTATAGCCTACAAATTTTTCTCTAATTGCTTTTGCCCTTAGATTTAAGCCTGCTTCTGCTGCATAGAAACCTGCAGCACTCTTCCCCGACATTTTTGTGCTGCTGCTATCTACTCTACTGGCAAGTTGTGCCGTCAGTAACATGGTAGTGATAGCCATTAGCAGCCCAGCAACTACCACAATGATATAGCCCCCCTCCTTATGGGGTCTGTGCCGAAGATGCAACATCCAATGGAGTAGTGTGCGCTGGTCCACAGAAGAAGCTCTTGAAGCTTTCATGGTATTACTGCTAAGGGGATAAAAGTAGATTTAAAACCCTGAAAATGGCATGGTTCCGAACAAACGACTTGGCAAAATAGATTGAATAGGATTTGGCGCTGTCAAGAAAGCTTGGCGATCATAGGAGCGAGTAAAGCGTTCTTGCCGCAAGTACACAAATCGGGGCGATAGTGGCGGTAGATTGGCTGCATTGTTAAAGTCCGTGTCGTAGTCCCAGTTTCGGAACGGTGGGGTATAAATGTTGCATCCGCCTGTTCCATTAGAGGTGCCGCTACCGCAGAAGGGGCCGTTGACACGACGCGGCAGGCCTAAACTGACCATAGATCCGCGATAGGTGAGTGTGGCACGAGCGTTTGTATCAGGGTTAAACCAGTCTTCCTGAAAACGGGGATAGTTATTGACCCCACCCCCAGTAAGATCAATTCCCGCTAAAAAGGCAGCATTAATGGTTGTGCTACTCGCTAAGCGCAACCTCTGTCCCGCAGGGGGAGCACTACCTGTAGGAATTCCAGTATCAAAGGAGTAGATGTATACTGGGCTGTCTGGCCGTTGATCGCTATTGGCATCTTGTAGGCCATTAGCGTCGTACATGGCACTGTAAGTATCATCTAAGGGCCATGCATTAGAGAGGACATTGATAGTGTCGCCTAGAATAGCTGCAGGCTTTTTATTTACCGAGTTGTAATCACCGCGCAGATAAATAGCTTGATCCGAGACAACAGTGAGTCCTTTAATGGCTGGGTCACCAACGTTAGCCGATCCAAGGGTTCCACCGTTGTAGAGTCGAATGCCGTAGGTATTTGATGAACCACCTGAGGTCACATCGTTATTGGAATTAGGCCCTTTAACGGTAAAAAACCAAACTAAACCACCATTCTGTGTGTCGTCTAGATTTTTTCCACCCATGAGTTGATTAGCACAGGTCATCAACGCTCGCATATCGACGTTTAACAACCGGATGGGCTTGGCATCGTTGGCTTGAGGGGTACTAGGGGCATACTTTTCGCGATAGTTCCAGAATGTATTCGAAGTCCAGACTGCAGCTTTCCGAACAACTGTGCCAGACGGGAAAGTAGCTGGACTGGGGGGTGCTCCGGTCAATTGTTTTCTGATCGTTAAAGAAGTACTTGTTGTACCGACAACCACATTGGCATCATTATCAATCGCGGTATTACTCACATAGTTCGATGTGCCGCTAGGTTCCAGTTGCAAAGCACTACCGGCTAAATTAGTGGAGCTAGCAACGCTTAAGGTGGTGTCCGTCACTGCTTCACTAGCCGACAAAGTAGTGGAAGTAGGTGCGCAAACACTTCCGAGGAGTTTATTAGTTGAGGCTGAGTCCGTTCCACCAGAAGCGGTTTGAACTTCAATTCCTGTGGGCCTTTCGCTCGAATCCAACTTTAGTACAATCCGCAACTGGGCTTTGCTCCAGTAGTCACCACTCGAATCGGCATTCAAGCTCTCTACCGTGGGTACAGTCAACGTAGGAATGCCAATCTTAATCTGATTCGGTCCCCAGGTCGGCGTTACATCAGCTTGAAAATATTCCTTGCGGGAAGAGCTATTACAAGCCACTGATTGATACCCACCAGGTGAAGGGATGGGAGAAAAGATATTGACAGTACCGCTACACCCACTATTTAGACGTTCGCCTCGGAAGAAGCGGCCTGAAGTGGATACGGTACCATTGATAGACAAGGTACTACTACCCGCAGCATTGAAATACAAGTTGCCGTTGGAGTGAATTGGACCATTCATGGTCATGTTCGGCGGGTTGCTAAAGTCGAGGTCTTGCTGATAGAACACCGCGAACTGGAATAACGGTACAAGACGGCTTTTAAACCGAATGCCAAGAAGCGCATTCGGTTGTCTAGTGGCGCGGTCAAACGCCACAGACGTCACGTCATAGCGATATTCTTGAGCCGTGAGACCCGCAAATTGCTCCCCAGAACCAATCGTGACAGAAGTAGGCTGCGACACCCCAGAGCCATCTCTCGGGTTTTGATCAACCACATAGGTTGAGACTGGGATGCGCTTGCTCGAGTCGTTGGGATATAAATAATCTTGAATTGTCAGGGTATTGTCACATGCAAAATCGCCTGTTCCTCCTGCCCCAGCGCGACATACTGACCAGTCGCTTGGAGAGGTTCCAGTTGGTAGGTTATACCCTTGAAACTTCGCTCGTATGCTTTTTGCCCGTAAATTCAAGCCTGCCTCTGCAGCATAGAACCCTGCGGCACTGTTGCCAGAAGCCTTGGTACTGCTGCTATCCACCCTACTCGCCAGTTGTGCCGTCAGTAGCATGGTAGTCATTGCGAGTAGCAATCCAGCCACAATCACAATGATGTATCCACCTTCTTGCTTGGAAGCACCCTGTAGGTGCAACACAAGACGAAATAAAGTGCGATCGCAGGAGGGGCGAGTAAAACGAAGAGGAGGACGTTTCATAAGGCTATTGCTTGGAAGCGACGTTACGCGGATAAAACTCGGAAGTTAAGCTCAAAATATTCTTGAGCGGATCAACTTTTAAAAGGTTGTCATCAGGGCTTAAGCCAGTGAGCGTTACAGTGACACCTTGAAGGTCTTGCCAGTCATTAATGTATTTCGGGTTAGGCGTGGTGGCAGTATCAACATTGAACCCGCCACAGTACCATTGGCTCGGAGAAGCAGGATTGGGGCCAGTAGTCCCGCCTGTAGCGCAGCTCCAGTTAGCAGGAGCGCTGTAAGAGGTGGGAACTCTACCCCACGCTTGGAAGTTGCTGAGTAGGTTGGCAACTCTCTTGGGAGTTTGGCCATTCACACTGAGCTGTAATACATAGTCGTCGGTACGACTAGTACTCGCATCTGAGATAACACTGTAGCGACGCTCTTCGAGGATATAAAGTTGAGGCTGAGCGCTAGCAGGGCCTGAGGGATTATAGGTATATGTGTTTTGCCAATTTGCCGAATCTCCCCGACGGATCCTTAAACACGTGCGAGTGGTAGGAATAGGAAAAACGGTAGACGAGTTACAGGTTGCTTGTTCTTCAAAGGAGTACAAGAAGAACTCACCACGGTTATTCACGGGGTCAAAGATATAGGCCCAACTACATTCGCGGTCAGTGCCTCCCCCTTGTTGGCAAGAGGTGGTGTTGGTTGTGCGTGCACAAGGATCGACACCGGATACCGCAGCAGCATCAAGGGTGCATCGGTAAGTTCGCCAAGACCTTAGATTCTCCGTTGGCTGTAGTGCAGTCAGTGAGCCGGGGAGTTCTCCACCGCTGGGCGCAGTATAAGA
>DATNQK010000703.1:0-1967 GCA_036704065.1 Stenomitos sp. | reverse complement strand
CGCTCAATCGCTTGAAGCAGTGTAGACGCATTGCCACGCGTTATGAGAAACGGGCAAAGAACTATCTTGCTATGCTCACCATTGCTAGTATCCTCCTTTGGCTCTGATGAGTTAGTTCTAGGTTTTAAAACACGCCCTAGTCAATTTCTCCCCCCAGTACCTCTGCAATATTCAATTATCAAACACAGAACCGAAGTAGTGCATTTTAGTAAAGGATGAAGAATAACCAGGAATCGTCGTTGCCATTTTAAGGGAGGAGGATCAATGCAAATCGATATGACCTGTCCAACCTGTGGTTCTCACGATATCTCCAAGAACGGCACCACTCGCCGTGGCAAGCAAAACTACAAATGCCGAGACTGTAACCGTCAGTTCGTAGAAGACCCCCAGTGGCAACCGAAACCTAAAGATACGATGGCTTTAGTCAATCTACTATTGCTAGAGAAAATTCCCTTGGCTGGCATCGCCAGAGCCACAGGAGTCTCAGATAGCTGGCTACAACGCTACGTCAATGCTTGCTATGAGGCGGTGCCCAGAGTCGCAACAGTCTTACCCAAGTGCAAAGGCAAGATAAAAGTGCAAATGGATGAGTTGTGGTCATTTGTCGATCACAAAGGCAACAAACAGTGGGTTTGGCTGGCTATAGATGCAGACACTTGAGAAATCATCGGCTGTCACATCGGCGACCGTTCCAGAGAATCGGCTATTGCTTTATGGCACTCCATTCCTGGTGTATACAGACAATGTGCCAAGGTGTACACCGATTACTGGGAGGCATACGTCGACGTCATTGCGAGTAAGCGTCATGTGGGTGTCGGCAAAGAGAGTGGATTGACGAGCTACATCGAAAGACTGAACAACACGCTGAGGCAGCAGATTGCTCGACTGGTGAGGAAAACACTGTCCTTTTCTAAGAAGCTGGAGAATCACATCGGTGCAATATGGATGTTCATACACGAATACAATCGCCGAGTCACAGAGAAGTTGGCACAAAGAGATAAACCTAACTTTTCCTCTGTCCTTTACTAAAATGCACTACCGAAATGCTTTTCAACGGTAATCGAAGACTAAAAGTACTACCTTTTCCCAGTTCACTGTATAACTGAATGCTACCTTGATGTGCCTGCACGATTGCCTTAACAATTGATAAGCCTAACCCTGCTCCTCCTGTATAACGTGAGCGATCACGGTTCACTCGGTAAAAGCGATCAAAAATATGTCTCTGTTCTTTAATCCCAATACCAATACCCGTATCCTGGACTTGAATTAAAGCATCTTGTTCTTCCTTGAATAATAAAACCTTAACTTTTCCTCCAGCAGGGGTATATTGGAGAGCATTGGTTACGAGATTGGAAATTAACTGAACCAATTGGCTTTCATCTCCCCCTACATAAAGAGATTCTGAAACTTGAATTTGAGTGGTGAGTTGAATAGAAGCTGCAATTTCAAGAACAGACAAACTTTCTACAACATCTAGGATCAGATCATTAAGACAACACAGTTGTTGAGCTGTTGGCTTTGAGGTATCTGACGTTTCGTTAGAAGCTTCAAGGCGAGACAAAAGCAGTAAGTCCTGGGCCAGGTGAACCAACCGTTGATTCTGACGATAAACCCCAGTTAAGGCTTCTTTCGCTTCTGCTTCTGTGAGAGGGGCCACATCACGAGTAGATTCGACGATCGCCCGAATGGCTGCCAAAGGCGTTCGCAACTCATGCGCCGCATCCGCCGTAAATTGCTGCATCTTTTGGTATGAGTGGTAAATAGGCTTCATTGCTAGCCCTGCTAAACTCCAGCTAGCAGTGGCAATCAGCAGCATGGCAATGGGGAGACCTGATAGCATTGTGAGTCTTAAAAATGCCAGGTGATCATCAAATTCCTTGAGGGATCGTCCCACCTGCATGTATCCCCAGGGTAAATGCTGATAATTTTTCAACAATAGAGAATACTGCTGATAGCGAACACCCTCC
>DATNQK010000702.1:0-9967 GCA_036704065.1 Stenomitos sp. | reverse complement strand
TCCAACCTCTTCCCCGTGTGTCAAGCATTGTGTGACGGCATTTTGATTGCGCAAGCTTACAGCCCTGAGCAAGCGGGTGCAACCAATAAAGCCTTCCGCTCTGCCTATCAAGCGCAATTTAAAAAAGAACCGCCTCAATTTTCGGCTCAGGCGTTTACAGCCGTTCAAGTCTATGTGGAAGCTTTGAAGAAAATTGATGCGAAAAAGCCATTAAATCAACTCCGTATCGATTTGAATCAAGCGGTTTTGAAAGGCACTTATGAGACACCGATTGGAAAAATTTCCTTTACGCCCGAAGGGGAAATTATCCAGCAAGCATTCTATGTGGCAGAGATTAAAATGGCAGCGGATGGCAAGACCGGACGATTTCAGTTTCTTCAGTAAGGCAATCGAGCAATGTCATTTACAATTCTGCTGCAAAATCTGTTGAACGGCATCTCGATCGGTAGTGTGTACGCCATTTTTGCTTTGGGATACACCCTTGTGTTTTCGATTTTAGGCATCATCAATTTTGCCCACGGTGCCATTTTTACACTTGGTGCTTATTTTACCTATGCCCTAATGGGTCAGGCGTTTGGCACAAATGGATTGTTTGCCTTGGCGACATTACCCGTTCGATTGCCGTTTGCGATCGCCATGATTTTGGGCGGAATTTTGACAGGATTTGTCAGTTTAGCGATCGAGCGCCTTGCATTTCGTCCATTACGCAATCGAGGCGCTGATCCGCTCCTGACAGTCGTGTCGAGTTTAGGTGTGGCAGTTGTGATTGTGAATGTGATTCAGTACCTGGTGGGTGCTGAAATCTACACGTTTCCGGCGGAGACCTATAGCACATTGCCCGATGCAGTAAACTTTGGTTCTGAACAGGCCCCGATTCCAATTCGTACGGTTCAGATTGTGATTTTTGGTGTCTCGGTCTGCATCCTGGCGGCATTGGTTTACGTGATTAATGCCACTAAATTTGGGAAAGCCATGAAGGCGGTTGCAGAAGATCCAACGACTGCAAGCTTGCTGGGAATTGATAGCGAGCGTTTTATTATCGGAACGTTCTTTATCAGCGGGTTTCTGGGCGGAATTGCTGGAACGTTAGTTGCCTCCAGTGTAGGAATTGCAGGCCCTTATTTTGGAATTAGTTTTGGCCTGAAGGGGTTGGCCGTCATTGTTTTGGGCGGTTTAGGAAGCATTTCTGGTACGGTGCTGGGTGGCTTAGTGATTGGAATTATCGAAGCGTTTGTTCCAGGAGAATATTCTGCTTATAAAGATGCTGTGGCGTTTGGCATTTTATTTGTCATGTTGCTCATTCGTCCTCAAGGCTTACTCGGTCGCAAACTGATTCAAAAAGTCTAATGCTTGATTTTATTTCAACCTACGATTTTCTGATTGTCTCGATGGTGTTGGGGGCGATGCTAGGCTTGTCGTTGTATCTCCCCTTAATGGCAGGACAGCTTTCATTAGCGAGTCCTGGGTTTTATGCATTAGGTGGATACATTGCAGCGATTTGCTCAACAAAAATCTTTCAGTCTTCTGGTGGGCTGTTTCCAGTTCCTTTTTTACTGCTAGAAATGTTGTTCGCTGCCATCGTGTGTGGTGCGTTGGGTATTCTGATTGGAATTCCAGCCCTACGATTGCGCGGGATCTATCTGGCTATTGCCACGATCGCATTCGTCGAAATTCTGCGTGTTTTATCCCTGAACCTAGAAATCACAGGTGGAGCAGTCGGAATTTTCGGCATCCCTCAACCCTTTACCACCCGCATTGAGTACCTGTGGATTGCCTTGCCGTTGCTGTTGCTCAGCGCTGCGTTTGTGTATCGCTTAGAAAATATTCGAGTGGGACGGGCACTGACAGCCATCCGAGAAGATGAACTTGCTGCCGATGCGGTTGGCATTAATCCTACTTACTACAAAGTGTTGGCATTTACGTTAGGTGCAATTTTGGCGGGTGTTGTGGGTGCTGTGTATGCCCATTTTCTCAATACGTGGAACGCTCGCCAAGGCACCTTTGATGCCAGTATTATCTATCTCACGTTTGTGTTGATTGGCGGTTCGAGATCGTTCCTGGGTGCAATTTTGGGTGGCATGATTTTTACGGCACTGCCAGAGGTACTGAGAGCGATCGCAGATACTCCAACCTTGCCAACTGCGCTGGCACAATTCTTGCGAGACGGTCGGTTAATTATCTTTGGCATCTTAATTGTGACGGGAAGTGTTTTCTTCCCACAAGGTTGGGTGACACCAGAACTGTTAAAGAAGGTGCAATGGCGACGCGATCGCTAATGGTGCTATTACAAAAACTTCCCAAGTCACAAACTGTTCCTGTGATGATTATTCTTAAATATCTAATGTAATAGTCTGGTATTTGGCAGAATATCGGGTTTGTCGTCTCGGAAATTGGGCGCACCATGCAAAGCTAGGTTTTCCTCAAGAACGTCTGAGCCCTAGTAGCTCTGGAAGGTCTGCAAGTAAGCGTACAGTAAGGGTTTCAATCTCTTTCGCTGCATTGAGCTGAAATGTCCAACTGACATTTACGGTAAAGAAACTTGTTTTGACAAGGCCTATCACTTGGTAACTTTGGGTTGCATCTGTCGATTCCTGTTCTACTCCTGATTTGGGAAGTGCTTGCATACCCATTGCTTCTGCGTTGAGGTAGTTCAAGATTTCCTCTTTGCCCTTAACCTCTTTGGCAAACGGTGGATTCAGGCTGCCTTGCACAGCAAACAGGTGCGAGACTTGCTCAAAATCTTCCTGGTTGAATGCCACAAAGTAAGATTCAATAACAGATTCGTCAATGCCTAAAATCTTCATTGGACTATTGCTAAAGGAAGAGGTGTCAAGTGCTGAGTTCATTTAGGAACCTAAAAATAGTTTTAGATGCATGGATGAGGCAGAGTGCAACAACGTCTAGTACGGACAAGCGATAGCATAGTGGATTTGAAACAAAAAATCATCTTCCAGGCTGGTTTCAACCCCTTAGATTTTGCCTGCATTTTGACAGGCTTCAACATCTATCGAAGGAAGGTGATATTTTAACAAATTTATCAATTAGGTTAAACGTGATGAATTCAAAAATAATCGTGACAACTGATTCTATAAGTCAACATTCCGAAATTACTTCCAGCTTCGGAGCACTTTCTACCGACCAAAAGTTGGCATTGTTATGGTTTATCTATGAAGAAGTTGGAAAATCTATTACTCCTGCGGCACCTGGCGCAAGTACTGCTTCCCCTGCAGTAGCTGAAGGGTTATTTCAGCAAGTTTTAGGCATGAGCCATGAAGAGCAGCTACAACTTCAGCGCGATATTGTTGATTGCAAAGACGGCACCATCAGCCGAGAATATGGCGCTCTGAGCGATACAACGAAACTTCTGTTTTGGTATCTGCTGGCTCAAGGGATGGATCGTAAAGAAGTAATTCCCATGCCTGAAGGTTATGAGCTTGAGCCTGCTGCTCAGAACTGTTTGCAGCAGTTACAGTCCATTCCTTATAACGAACAAATCACTGTATTACGAGACTTCGTTGCGCCGATGGGTAGTAGTGAGACCGATATCTAACTGATGCAGTGCTATTAGTTGTAATCGCTTACTAAATTAAAGCTTGTCTCTAGAAGATTGGGTGATTAACTGCCAACATTCCTTGGTGATCGCCCAATCTTCTTGGGTATGGATGGCAAAAATACGGATTGTTGAATCTGGGGCAGCAATATCTTGATCGATAGGATGAGCCTCATTTTTAAGACCATCGAGTTTTAACCCTAGAAAGTCAAACCCACAACAAGCCGCGTCTCTCACCGAGCTACTATGTTCACCAATGCCACCTGTAAATACCAATGCATCTAATCCACCCAGAGTGGCTAACATGGCTCCGATACTAGATCGGAGCCGATGAATAAATAGGTCGAAGGCAAGTTGAGCTTGTGTATTTCCCTCAGAAATTGCTGCCTCAATCTGGCGCATGTCGCTAGATAGCCCAGAGATTCCTTTTAGACCAGACTCCCGATTAAGAAGCTTCTCTACCGCTTCGGGAGTATAGCCTTCGTTACGGAGTAAATAAATTATAATACTGGGGTCTATTGCTCCAGAACGGGTTCCCATCATTAAGCCATCTAAAGGTGTAAATCCCATTGTGGTATCGATGCTCTGTCCATTACCAATGGCACACAGTGAACATCCATTGCCGAGGTGGCAGACAATGAGGCGTAAATGCTTCAAATCTCGACCCATCAGTTGGGCAGCGCGTTGCGCACAGTACTGATGGCTAATACCGTGGAATCCATAGCGTTGGATGCCTTGTTGATACCAAGCATAAAGACCAGGATACAGCGTGGCAGCTAGAGGAAGGGTTCTATGAAAGGCAGTGTCGAAGACTGCAACTTGTGGAATATTGCCGAGTACTTGTTCAATAGCTTCTATGCCCTCTAAGTTGCTGGGATTATGTAAGGGTGCAAACCGTGCAAGATCTGCGATCGCAGCTTTAACCGCCGTGTTGACGAACACACTATCTTGATACTGTGTGCCTCCATGTACCACGCGATGGCCGACAACTGAAATCTCCTTTAAATCATTCATGACCTTTGTTTTTCCTTGCCATAGGCACTCTAAAACATGGGCCATGCTGTCGAGAGGCTTTTGGGTAGGAATGCTTTCTTCTAAAACAGCACCATCCTGCGTTTGGATTTTTAGTTCAGCAACCCCAGCATGATGACTCCAGTCCACGGCACATTCCCATAGTGGTGGGGGCGCAGTGGTGGGTAGATGGGTCTCGGGTAGGTCATAAACACAACTTTTTTGGCTGCTAGAGCCTGCATTGAGCACTAAAATTTTCACCTTGCCGACCCAATGAACAGAGCGTAGAAGACATTGTCCAATGCATTAGGCGTCAGAAGTAGGATGGGGCCACTTCCAATTAGAAATTTCGGGTGGGTCGATGCCATACTCCGTTGCGTAACGTTGGCATTCGATTTGACGATTCTTAAACCGTTCTTTGGCATGGGCACCTGCTACCTTCAGTTTAGGCACGCGATCAATCACATCCATGGCCAAGCTAAACCGATCAATTTGGTTGATAATTGCCAATTGCAGTGGAGTATTGATATTTCCCTTTTCCTTGTACCCTCGCACATGCAAATTCTTGTGATTGGTACGGCGATAGGTGAGTCGATGAATCAGCCAAGGATAGCCGTGGAAGTTGAAGATAATCGGCTTGTCCAGGGTAAATAAAGAATCAAAATCTTTGTCGGATAGGCCGTGTGGATGCTCAGTGGCAGGTTGCAGCGCTTGCAAATCCACAATGTTGATAAAGCGAATTTTTAAGTCACTGAAGTGCTCTCGCAGCAAGACGGTGGCTGCCAATGCTTCCTGCGTGGGAATATCTCCGGCACAAGCCATCACCACATCCGGTTCTGTGCCTGCATCGGTACTGGCCCAACTCCAAATACCCAGACCCTTGGTGCAATGCTCAATAGCGCTCTCCATATCCAGATATTGGAGATGCACTTGTTTGTCAGCCACAATCACATTCACATAATCTGTACTGCGCAAACAATGATCGGCAACCGATAATAGCGTGTTGGCATCGGGTGGCAAGTAAATGCGCACCACATCAGCACTCTTATTTAAGACCACATCTAAAAAGCCAGGATCTTGATGGGTAAAGCCATTATGATCTTGCCGCCATACCGTAGAGGTGATCAGCAAATTCAAAGATGAAATTGAGAAACGCCAAGGAATCCGTCGGCAAATTTCTAACCATTTGCAGTGTTGGTTAACCATCGAATCGATGATATGCACGAACGCTTCGTAGGTCGAAAAGAAGCCATGTCGACCCGTCAGCAAATATCCTTCCAGCCATCCTTCCAAGGTCTGTTCGCTCAGCATTTCCATGACACGACCGTCCGTTGCGATTTCGCTGCCGTCTGCGTCTTCAGGGAAGTACTCTGCAATCCACACTTTTTTGCTGGCCTCATAAACTGATTGCAGTTTGTTCGATGCTGTTTCGTCCGGCCCAAAAACCCGAAAGTTTGTCATGTTGTTGCGCATCGTATCGCGCAAGAATTGGCCCAGCGGGTAAGTATTGCCAATTTCTTGAACCCCAGGTTGGTCAATTTGCGTACTATAGTCGCGAAAATCTGGCAATTTCAATGCTTTACGCAGTAAGCCCCCATTGGCATGGGGACTGGCGCTCATGCGGCGATCGCCTTTAGGCGCGAGCTCCTTGAGTTCAGGAATGAGTCGTCCTCTCTCATCGAAGAGTTCCTCTGGTTTATAAGAGCGTAGCCACTGTTCTAAAAGCTGTAGATGGTTTGGATTATTTGCAATGTTGGCAAGGGGAACTTGGTGGGCACGCCAAAATCCTTCCACTTTATGTCCGTCAACTTCCTTTGGGCCTGTCCATCCTTTGGGGCTACGCAGTACAATCATGGGCCAACGGGGCAAAGAAGTTTTCCCACTGCTGCGGGCCTCTGATTGAATCTGCTTGATGTCAGCAATGCATTGATCTAAAGTGGCCGCCATGGCTTGGTGCATACTTTCTGGCTCGGAGCCTTCCACAAAGTAGGGTGTATAGCCGTAGCCTATCAATAGACTTTCGAGATCCTCACTGCTAATCCGCGCCAAAATGGTTGGGTTATTAATTTTGTAGCCATTGAGGTGCAGGATAGGCAGTACAGCCCCATCGCGCACAGGATTCAAAAACTTGTTGGAGTGCCAAGCGGTTGCAAGTGCGCCTGTTTCTGCTTCTCCATCTCCGACGACCACCGCTGCAATCAGGTCAGGATTGTCAAATACAGCGCCATAGCCATGGGCAAGGCTATAGCCCAATTCGCCACCTTCATGAATTGACCCTGGAAGTTCTGGCGTACAATGACTCCCAATTCCTCCGGGGAAGGAAAATTGCTTGAAGAATTGCTTCAGACCTTCCTCATCCTCGCTGTTTTCAGGGTAGGTTTCGGAATACTTTCCTTCTAAGTAAACGGGGCCTAAGACGCCTGGGGCGCCATGTCCTGGCCCAGCGATAAAAATAATATTGAGATCCTGTTGGCGAATCAAACGGTTGAGGTGGATGTAGGTAAATGACAAGCCCGGACTGGTTCCCCAATGTCCTAAGAGGCGATTTTTAATGTGCTGTGGTTGTAGGGGTGTCCTCAACAAGGGATTGTCTTGGAGGTAAATCATGCCAGCGGCCAAGTAGTTACAAGCATTCCAGTAAGCATGGATGCGGCGTAGTTCAGTTGCGTCTAAGGGATGTCCTGTAACTGTTGAGCGAGCCGGACCAAAGGCACTGATAGAAGACTCAGTGTGGGGTTTGGTGGGGGTAGATACCATGAGAACCTCATTAAGACTAAGTGGTCTGCATTAAGATAGGCTGGTTTGCGAAGGGACAGGGCGATAAGTGCTCAATACATCTATATATGTACCAATGTTTGGGCTGAAGGTTAGACCGATGGAATCGCTACTCCTGCTTCCGTTTCTAATTCGGGATGGTACTGACCCAAGGTGGCAAGGCTATTCATGTACGCTCGATGTAACAGTACCTTTTGGGCTGCGGTGACGTTGTTTAGTTGACCCATCCAAGTTTGCATGGCGGCTTGCTGCAAGGCGCGACCGTAGGAGAAGGTCAAGGTCCAAGGCAATTGATTGCGAAATAAGTTGTTCATTGCGTTTAGATGGGTGGTAGCCTGGGTGTCGCTTTGGCCCCCTGACAGAAAGGCACATCCAGGTACTGCGGCAGGAACGCGATCGCGCAAACAAGCAACGGTTTGCCGCGCGACTTCTTCGACGGTGGGTTGGTCTGGACAATCCATCCCTGCAATCACCATGCTCGGTTTTAAGATCATTTGGTCGAGCTTAATCTTGTAGAGATAGAGCCGCTCGAACACGGCATGTAACACAGTGTGATGAACTTCCAAACTGCGGTCGATGGTGTGATCGCCATCCATCAATACTTCTGGTTCTACGATGGGGACTAATCCTCCGGCTTGGCAAAGTGCGGCATAACGGGCAAGGGCGTCGGCATTGGCTTCAATACACAGAGTGGACGGTATGTCTGGGCCAATCGTAATGACTGCACGCCACTTGGCAAAGCGCGCGCCCAGACTGTAATACTCGTCAATGCGATCGCGCAATCCATCTAACCCTTCAGTGATGAGTTCTCCGGCACTATGGGCTAAGGGTTTGGTGCCAGCATCCAGCTTAATGCCTGGAATCATGCCTGCTTCATATAACACTTGGGCAAACGGTTGGCCATCTGTTGTGGTTTGACGGATGGTTTCGTCGAATAAAATGACACCACTGAAATATTGATCAATCCCTGGTGTTGTAAACAACATTTCCCGATAGGCTCGGCGCATCTCTTCCGTTTGGGGGATGCCTAATTTTTGAAACCGTTTATTCGCGGTACCAAAACTTTCGTCGGCGGCAAGCAGCCCCTTGCCTGGGGCAACCATTGCTTGAGCCGTTGCTTTAAGTTCTTCTGTAGATGGCATGGTAGCGTCTCCTTCAGAAACGGGCAACAAGACAAATTAGCCCATGAGGGTAGGATTAGGTGCCTGGTAGGGCCAGTAAGCGAGCATCAAAATGAGCGCGATCGCCCAATCGCTCTAAGAGGGGACCGTGGGTTTCAAATCGCACCACACTCACAGAACCCACGGGTGCATTGATGCGATCGCGGTATCGTCCCAGATCAATACCCAGCAGGGCGCAGAGGATAATGCGGATCGTGGCTTTATGGGACACCACTAAAACATTGCCGTCCTTAACTTGCTCTTCAATCTCTGTAATGGTGAGCGAAGCGCGGCTTGCTACCTGTACAGCAGTTTCGCCCTCCGTAGGCGGATTCCAAGCGGGTTCTGTAAGCCAGCGTATATATGCTTCACCATAGTGAGCTTGGACAAACTCCGGTGTTTGTCCTTCCCAAGCACCATAGCGAATTTCCTTTAATCCTTCTCGCAATTGCATCTCTAGCCCCAAAGCCTCGCATAGGGGTGTTGCTGTAGCAATTGTGCGCTTCATCGGGCTAACGTATACTGCGGCCCAGCTTACAGTGCGGTAGGCATCCGCAAATGCCTGGGCCATTGCAACGCCGTCATCAGTCAGATCAGGATCGATATCACCGCAATAGGCACCCGTTTGGCTATAGGTTGTTTCTCCGTGTCGAAGGAGATAAAGGGTTAAACTCATGATTCAACTGCATCGCTGCGATGGATTGCTGATTGTTGAGTTGAGACGCGCGTTTTCATGGTAGTTGAATGAGCCTCTTCTACTGTGTTATTTAAAACGCTGCGTCAATCCTAAAAAGATGCAACGGAACCTTGATTGCGTTTAACCCTATCACTAAGCGCAGAAGATAGAGATTTGTTCACCTCTAACCCTGCTGTGGGCTTAATGTCCGTGGCCCAAATGAGTGGCAGCAGACATCACTCGTCTCAAAAACTGTCCTACCTTGCTCGCAAGTGTCGGTGCAATTTCATGAATGGGAGGGACGGGTTCGCTAGGGGCGGGAATAATAGCCATGAGCTCATGAAATTCATCCAGTAGATCATGTTCAATGGAGGACACCACATGATCGGAAATCAAAAGGTTGCCAATAGCGGCGAGCAACTTGAGTCGTTCTGAATCAGGGCTGTCTTTAAGATAAGCAACTAACCACCGCTCCGTTTGTTCGGCTGGAACTGGTATCTTCAATAGATCTTGGAGTTCTGTTTCATGGTCCAGATGGAACCGTGACAAGAGCCTCTTCAGGTAATCGATTTCCTCCGGTTCGAGATGCTGATCAATCCAGGCCGAGCCGATCAAAATTTTCAGCATGAGCTGCTGATGGGTTGCTTCCATATGAATCCCGGTTGTGTTCAGGTTATGTTTTGATCATGCCCTGAGTAGATTCAAGCATGCAACTTTAGCGTGTGCGCTCTATCCATTGGCAGAGACCCTCTGCAAGGGCTTTAGCCAATTCTTGTTGCCGCTGGGGATCGGCAA
>DATNQK010000701.1:0-6311 GCA_036704065.1 Stenomitos sp. | reverse complement strand
GAACGCCTCAATAGTTTCTCTAATTCTTCTTTCTCAGACTCACTCAATATGATGGGTACTGCTGACAGTTGGGGCATCGCTTTGAAGCCTCAAACCTTGTACCTCTATATAGTAGGTAAACTTATGCCAAGCTGTACTAGTGCAACGATTGGATGCTCAAACCGCTCAGCAACCCTTTGCTGCTGCCGAAGCTGTGCGTCAGTTGCGTCAGCCAAATTCTACTACCGTGATCCTAGACCAAGCTCCGTAAACCGTTCGGGAACGGTGATTCCTGCGGTGCCTATCAATTTGGTATACACTAGAAAAAGTTAGGACAGTTCCGTCCAAATTTCATGATGCATATTTGTTCATGAAGAGTGGGTCGTTACCCACTTTTTTTAGTGCCATTGGCGATCGCCTATGACTCATCCCTTAATCCCGCATATCTTAGAACTGGCTCATCCGATTGCTCAGCAGTTAAATTTGGAGGTGGTAGATGCGGTATTTCATACCAACCAGCATCCACCCATTCTCCGACTCTCCGTGCGCAATCAGATTGCTGATACCGGGCTCAACGATTGCGAAGAGATGAGCCGCGCCCTTGAAGCCGTCCTGGATAGCTCTGATTTAATCCCTGATGCCTATATCCTAGAAGTCTCTAGCCCAGGTGTCTCATCGTTCCTTTCTAGCGATCGCGATTTTGTGTCATTTCGCGGCTTTCCAGTCCTAGTCACGACCCAGACCCCCTTCCAGGGGCATACCGAATGGGAAGGTAATTTAACGGGCAGGGACGAGGCTGTGGTGCGTATTACCCACCGTGGGCGTAGTATTGCTATCCCTAGGAACTTAGTGATTCAGGTTCAGCTTCAGGATAGCGTCTAGTTCCCCCTGTCAATCAGCATTTTTTACCGCCTTTAGGGAGATTTCAGTATGTCAATGGTTCGCTTACCGGGCCTGGCCGAAATGATCAGCACCATTAGCCGGGAGCGGAATTTACCCAAGCATGCCGTTCAAGCCGCGCTCCAAGAAGCATTGCTAAAAGGCTACGAGCGTTACCGTCGCACCCTTCACCTAGACAGTTTCGACCCCTTTGACGAGCATTACTTTGACAACTTCGACGTTGAGTTAGATACCGACGAAGAAGGTTTCCGCATTCTATCTACCAAGGCCATTGTTGAAGAAGTCGATAACTCCGACCATCAGATTGCCCTGATTGAAGTCCAAGAAGTTGCGCCCGAAGCCCAACTGGGTGACACCGTTGTCTTAGACGTCACGCCAGACCAAGGGGAATTTGGTCGCATGGCTGCGATTCAAACCAAACAGGTCTTAGCCCAAAAGCTACGCGACCAGCAGCGCAAACTCGTCCAAGAAGAATATCAAGATCTCGAAAAAACCGTACTGCAAGCACGGGTGCTCCGCTTCGAGCGCCGCTCCGTGATCATGGCCGTTTCGAGCGGTTTTGGCCAACCTGAGGTTGAGGCCGAACTGCCCAAGCGCGAACAGCTTCCCAATGATAATTACCGTGCCAACGCCACCTTTAAAGTGTTTCTCAAGCGCGTTGTAGATGGGCCCCATCGGGGTCCCCAACTGGTTGTCTCGCGGGCTGATGCAGGCTTAGTCGTCTATCTCTTTGCCAACGAAGTGCCAGAAATTGAAGACGAAATTGTACGGATTATCGCTGTTGCACGTGAAGCCAACCCCCCCTCGCGCCATGTCGGCCCCCGCACCAAGATTGCCGTCGATACCTTAGAGCGGGATGTGGATCCTGTAGGCGCTTGTATTGGCGCACGAGGCTCGCGGATTCAAGCGGTGGTCAATGAACTGCGAGGCGAAAAAATCGATGTGATTCGCTGGTCTCCAGACCCTGCTACCTACATTGCCAATGCCCTGAGCCCTGCTCGGGTTGATGAGGTGCGGTTAGTTGATACCGAAGATCGCCAAGTGCATGTTTTGGTTTCAGAAGATCAGCTCAGTTTAGCCATTGGTAAAGAAGGCCAAAACGTAAGGCTTGCTGCCCGACTGACCGGTTGGAAAATCGACATCAAGGACAGCGCCAAGTATGACTATGCAGCTGAACAAGCCAAGCAGTCTTTCTCTGTCGCTACAGCCGATGAGGCCGATGAAGTCGATGATGATGAGCAAGACGTAGATACAGTGCTGGCAGAGAACGAGTCAACCTTTGACGAGTATGAAGATATCCCAGAGGAGGATGCCGAATAATATTGGATCGTGTAATAGTGAGCGTGGAGAAACGAAGTTATTGTGGAACCTAACTATCGGCGCTGCATTAGCTGTCGAGTTGCAGGGCACAAAGCTCAGTTTTTACGGGTCGTCAGAGAGCATCTCAGCGGCACGATCACTTTAAATCGCGGCATGGGCCGATCCGCATACGTCTGTCCAACCCTAGACTGTATTCGTCTGGCCCAGAAGAAAAAACGTCTAGAGCGTGCTTTGAAATCTCCAGTGCCGCCTACGTTCTATACCCTAATTGAAGCCAGCCTTGCCCACACCCAACAGAATGCAACCCCCGATTCGTCCATCCGAGACGTATCATAGAGGGTGATGCTCAAAAATGTCGGCTTTAACCATTGCCACAGTTTATGGGCATTAGTGTGAAGTCGTGATAGGGGATCTCACTCTCACAGTTCACTAGGATGATCTATACAACCCCAGACCCATATACAGTGTCGTAGACGCAAGGAAAAAGCCATGTAATAAGCCATATAACCCAGCAAGTCAGGTGATGTAAGGTTGCCGATGGTCGGGTACAAACGCTGATTAGTTCAAATTCATTGGTTAGAGGTTTCTGCTTTCAAAACACATTCTTAAACACAGAAGGCTGAACTATGTGACGAAAAAACGCGAAATTAGAAGGACAGAGTTGGATGAGTAGCAGTAAGGTCAGAATTTACGAACTTTCAAAAGAATTGAACTTGGATAATAAAGAGATTTTAGCGGTTTGCGATCAGTTGGATATTTCTGTAAAGAACCACAGCAGCACGATTACAGAACTCGAAGCGGAAAAAATTCGGGGTGCTGCAGCAAAGTACCATGCCAATCGTGGTTCGACACCCCCTAGGAGCGCAGCGGCCCCCACTCCTTCCCCCAATGCTCCGGCCAAGCCTATTGTAAATAAGTCTAAAGAGCCAGGGAAGCAGCAAATTCTAGAAGTCCGCCGTCAAAAAATTACCCCACCGCAGCCGCCAAATGCGGCTCAGTCTGCTGCTACGCCCCCTCGTCCTTTGCAGCCCCCCAAGCCTTCGCGTCCTACTCAAGCTGAGCCTGTCGTCCAAGCGACGGTAGAACCGACACCTCCTCCAGAAGTGCCGGAAGAAGTGTTAGTGGAAGCATCACCCCAACCTGTTGTGGCTGAAGAGCCCTCCCTGAGCCGTCCTGTTGCGGTGGCTCCTCCTAGTTTGTCGGCTCCGCCGCCTCGTCTTGTGGAAAGAAAGGTTTCCTTAAATAAACCAGTGCTTAAAAGTGCAGCGCCTAGTGAGGCGTCGCCTAGAGGTGAGGTACCTCGGGGCCCTGGTGAGGGTAGTCCACGCAGAGCGCCGGCACAAGAGGCAACCAGTGCCAATGGCAACGCGTCTTTGTCAGAGCGTGCGCCGACTCCTATCCTGCTTAAGAAGCCCAGTCAGCCACGTCCGGCTAAATCTTCCTCGCCTGAGATTGTAGAGCATCGGCGGGAAGCGAAGTCCGATAGTACCCCCATCGACCCGACGCTTGTACCGATCGCCATTCTTCCTGGGGATGATGAGCTGAAATTAAGGCGGCCCTCGGTGACTCGGCCTAAACGCAGCAAGGCGGAAATTGAAGAGGAGGAGATGGCAGAACTGCTCCTCAAAGGGCCACCTAAATCTGGCACGAAGCAGAAGCGCCGTCCTGTAGATGAAGAAGAAGATGACGATCTACTAGCAGAATCCGTTGCTCAGACCACGGTTGTGGATGTGAGCCAATCTTTGGTACGGCCACCGAAACCCAAAGCAGCGAAGCAAAGTAAACCTGCGCCTGCGGCGGCTGCTCGACCCATGCCTCAAAAGGGTGGTAGTGGATCATCTCGTCGCCAAAGTCGGGGACGCGATCGCAATGCTCAATCCCAAGAGGTTGAGAAGCCCACGCTGATTACGCTCACCAATAACCCGACCGTACAAGAGCTGGCGAATCTGTTGATGGTTCCTGATACAGACGTCATTAAGGCTCTGTTCTTGAAGGGGATCGCTGCCAATATTAACCAAACCCTAGATATCCCCACGGCAACGATGGTGGCGGAAGAACTGGGCGTAGAGGTGGAGACCGCTCAAGAAGAATCGGCTGCCCGCAAGGTCACCGAGATGATCGATCTCGAAGACTTAGAAAGTCTTGTGCGGCGTCCGCCAGTTGTGACCATCATGGGTCACGTAGACCACGGTAAAACAACGCTTCTCGACTCCATCCGTAAGACGAAGGTTGCTCAAGGCGAAGCAGGCGGTATTACGCAGCATATCGGTGCCTACCACGTTGACCTCGAACACAATGGCGAAATGCAGCAGGTTGTGTTCTTGGATACGCCAGGTCACGAAGCCTTCACAGCCATGCGTGCCCGTGGGGCGCGGGTGACAGACATCGCCATTTTGGTGGTAGCTGCTGACGACGGTGTACGTCCTCAGACCGTTGAAGCCATCAGCCACGCTCAGGCTGCTAAGGTGCCGATTATCGTGGCCATCAACAAGATGGATAAAGAATCGGCCCAGCCAGATCGGGTGAAGCAAGAGCTGACCGAATATAACCTGGTGTCAGAAGAATGGGGTGGCGATACCATTATGGTTCCCGTCAGTGCCCTCAAGGGTGAAAACTTAGATGCACTCTTAGAGATGATTCTTCTGGTTTCAGAAGTTGAAGATCTGCAAGCCAATCCAGACCGTCCGGCTAGAGGAACGGTGATTGAAGCGAACCTGGATAAGGCAAGAGGTCCTGTCGCAACCTTGCTGGTTCAGAACGGAACCTTACGTGTTGGTGATGTGATGGTTGTGGGTTCGGCCTTCGGTAAGGTTCGAGCCATGATTGACGACCGAGGACAGCGTGTGAACGTAGCATCTCCGTCCTTTGCGGTGGAAGTGCTGGGTCTGAGCGAGGTGCCTGCCGCAGGGGATGAGTTTGAAGTGCTGGCGGATGAAAAAGAAGCCAGGGCTGTGGCCTCTGATCGCGCGGATCAGCAGCGTCAAACCCGTTTGCAACAGGCAATGTCTTCTCGCCGGATTTCCTTGGGAACCCTCTCCGATCAAGTTCGCGAAGGCGAGCTGAAGGAACTGAACCTGATTCTGAAGGCGGATGTTCAAGGGTCGCTAGAAGCAATTCTGGCCTCCTTAGAGCAGCTCCCTCAAAATGAGGTTCAGGTGCGTGTGCTCTTCTCTGCACCTGGAGAAGTGACGGAAACGGATGTGGATCTGGCAGCGGCGAGTAATGCGGTCATTATTGGCTTTAATACCAGCCTTGCTAGTGGTGCGCGTCAAGCGGCGGATACCGCGAGTGTTGATATCCGAGAGTACAACATAATTTACAAACTCTTGGAAGACATTCAGGGAGCTATGGAAGGGTTGCTCGATCCTGAACTGGTGGAAGAACCGCTGGGTCAGACCGAAGTGCGGGCGGTCTTCCCTGTGGGACGCGGTGCCGTGGCTGGATGTTATGTCCAGTCTGGGAAGCTGGTGCGCAACTGCCGTGTCCGCGTGAAGCGTGGCGGTACGATTGTGTTCGAGGGCATTCTGGACTCGCTGAAGCGGATGAAGGACGATGCCAAGGAAGTCAATTCTGGCTACGAGTGTGGCGTTGGTGTAGACAACTTCAGCGCTTGGCAGGAAAGCGACATTATTGAGGCCTATCAATTGGTCACAAAACGCCGCACACTGTCGATGACTTAAGTTGTTGAGTGAACAAACGTTGATACTGATTAAAGCGACTCTCATCGCAGAGTCGCTTTTTTGTGGCGGAGTGGTGTTTGCCAATCATGGTTCTCGATTTTCGCAATAAGAATACGCTCTGGGCTTCTGTGATTGCCGAAACCTTACATCGTCTAGGGTTGGCAATTGCAATTGTGTGCCCTGGGTCTCGCTCTGCACCTTTGGCGGTTGCCTTTGGTCAGCATCCCTCTATCCAAGCAATACCTGTTCTTGATGAGCGTTCTGCGGCATTTTTTGCGCTGGGGCTGGCGCGGCGCACACGTCAGCCAGTGGTTTTAGTTTGTACCTCTGGGACGGCTGGGGCGAATTTCTATCCGGCGGTGATTGAGGCCCATGAAAGTGGTGTTCCCTTGATGGTGTTAACGGCGGATCGGCCTGCGGAGTTGCTCAATT
>DATNQK010000700.1:0-1764 GCA_036704065.1 Stenomitos sp. | reverse complement strand
ATGGACATGCCCACTAACGGTTGGCAAAACGGCGCAGATTGCCGGCCGATCGATACCCGGCAGCATTTTTAGAACGAAACGTGAAATCGCCATCAATGCTCCGGTATTACCCGCAGACACACACGCGTCGGCCTCGCCACTCTTGACGAGATCGATGGCTACACGCATTGAGGAGTTTTTCTTATTTCGAATCGCTAACGCTGGTGACTCGTCCATCGCCACGATTTCCGTGGCGTGGCGCACGGAAATACGAGCATCGCCCTCTTTCGCAAGAAACGGACGAATCTTCTCCTCAAGCCCAACGAGGATAACGCACGCATCTTCGTGCTTACGCACGAAATCAAGCGCGGCATGCACGGTAACGTCGGGACCATGATCCCCACCCATGCAATCGATAGCGACAGTAACCGTCATCCAAAAAAAGGCAAAAGAAAAGGCAGGCCATTCCCGCTCACGGGAATTTGCCCGCCCAATCCGGAAGCCTTATTCGCCTGCGCCTTTGGTGACTTTTTTGCCACGATAATAGCCCGACGGGCTGATATGGTGGCGCAGATGAACCTCACCAGTCGTCGGCTCAACGGCCAGCGGCGGATTAGTCAGAAAATCATGCGCACGAATCATGCCGCGCTTGGATGGGGACTTCTTGTTCTGCTGAACAGCCATAAATTACTCCATAATTCAAATTTACTCTGCTTTTCCTGTAAAACCCTTAAGAACAGAAAACGGAGATTCTCTCCCCGTTTTTTGCCCGGTGTCAGGCAAAGCACAACTGTCGTGACGCGGTGCGGAAGGGAGATCGAGAATTACCTCGTCTTCAATCAACGCTACAACATCAAATTCCCCTTGCACCGGAAGGAAATCTTTTGAGTCATCTTCAATTTCCTCCTGCGCCAACTCCTCATCGTCATCGACGAATTCAAACACTCTGCACACTTCGAGAAGATAATCAATCCCCTCAAGGCAACGCTGACAGAGAACAGACAATCGTCCATCCAATTGCAGCACCAGTTGCGGCCGATTGCGAGGACCTAGTCGCCCTTCCACACGATAGCTCAAATTACCCGTCGAATCGACAAGCATATCAAGTACACGAGTTAGGCTAGCGATCGGCAACTCGCCCTGCAGCAAGCCCTTATCTCGTGCAAAAGCCAGACTGTTTATAACAACCCGTTGCGACATAAGGCGCGCATGATATTATTTTTGGCTTTCGAAGTCAAAGCAGCATTCGTTCTATTTTTGACACCCACTTTTCTTCCATGCTCGCTAAAAAAATCGTTCTTGCGTCGACCTCTCCATTTCGCCGTGAATTGCTCGCTCGACTTGGATTCCCGTTTGAGATCGCAGATCCTGAAACAGACGAAACGCCACTGGATGATGAAACACCCGAGAAAAGCGCCTTGCGACTATCGGAGGCAAAAGCACGTGCTGTCGCCATCCGACATCCTGAAGCGCTAGTCATTGGAAGCGATCAAGTGGCGTACCTCGGCACCCAAGTCTTTGGCAAACCCGGCAACCATGACAAGGCGGTAAGACAACTACAGATGATGCGCGGACATACCGTGAACTTCTTCACTGGGCTTTGTCTGCTGAACTCGAAATCAGGACGAATTCACCTGCGAGGAGTGCCGACACTGGTCACCTTCAGGGACATATCAGATGAAGAAATAGAGAGTTATCTGCAGAGGGAACAACCTTACAACTGTGCGGGAAGTGCCAAATCGGAAGGACTCGGTATAGCGTTGATAGCCAAGATGGAAGGAAGTG
>DATNQK010000699.1:0-1529 GCA_036704065.1 Stenomitos sp. | reverse complement strand
TATTGAGTCAGCATTTACGGGATGTGCAACATGAAGCGCGACCGATTCGCTACTTTGCACAAGATGAGAGTCGTTTTGGACTCAAAACATTACTAGGACGGGTGATCACTGCTTGTGGGGTCAAACCGATAGGTCAGTGGCAGTGGCTATTCAAAGCCTTCTGGGTCTATGGTGCGGTAGAACCTGCGACTGGAACCTCGTTTTTTTTGCAGTTTTCACACGTCGATACCGAGTGCTATCAGCGCTTTCTCAATGAGTTCTCTGAGCAATACTATGACAGCTTAAACATTTTGCAGGTGGATCGCGGACGCTTCCATCAAAGCAAGCATCTGGTGGTACCTGAGAATATTATTTTTCTGTTTCAGCCGCCCTACTGCCCAGAACTCAACCCTATCGAGCGGTTATGGCAGCACCTCAAGGCTGACCTCAAGTGGGCATCGTTTCAGACACTAGAGCAGTTGCAAGTTAAAGTGGATCAACTCCTAGCTGAGCTAACACCGGAAGTCGTTGCTTCTGTGACAGGATATCCCTTTATCCAAGAAGCTATATCTGCCCTTGATACTGTTTAATTTGGTATGAGCATGGTGAACTTAAAAAGCCTGTTTGGTCTTGCAGGACGTCAAATGAGCGGATTGATGGCCTCTTTGTTGGAATTGATGCAGGTTGAATTGCCCGTTCCCGACCACAGCACCGTATCTCGCCGAATGGGCAAGCTCGACGTCAGCTTACCCATCATGGATACAGAGCGAGCCCGTCATGTGGTGATTGACGCGACCGGCATCAAAGTCTACGGGGAGGGGGAATGGCAAGTCCGCCAACACGGCGGGAGTAAGCGTCGGACGTGGCGCAAACTGCATCTGGCAGTGGACGAAACGACCGGAGAGATTCTGGCATCTGTCGTGAGTACGAATGACTGGAGTGATTCACAACTGCTGCCGGACTTGCTTGAGCAGATTGAAGATGACATCGAGCAGGTATCAGCCGATGGTGCTTATGACACGAGCACCTGCTATGACGCGATTACACAATGCGGTGCCAAGTCCGCCATTCCACCACGCAACAATGCTGTGATTTGGAAGCAGGGTCACTGTAAAGCCCCACCCCATCCTCGAGATGAAGCCTTACGTTGTATTCGCAAAGGGGGGCGGAAAAAGTGGAAACGGGAGGCTCAGTATCATCGTCGGTCACTGGCAGAGACAACGATGTTTCGGCACAAGAGTGCGTTTGGTGGCCGAGTACGCTCTCGTAAGTTTGAGAATCAAGCGCCAGAATTATGGTGTCAATGTGCAATGCTGAACCGAATGATTCAATTGGGGAAGCCTGATAGTGTTCCGGTCGCTGCTTAACTTCATTAGGATAGAGGGATTCTTTGGCTCACCTCCTACTTATGCAACAACGCCTCTCTGTAGTCATTAAAGAGAGATCACTAGGGGAGTTTAACTTTACGGCTCATGCATTATTTGCCTATGATCCTCCCAAGTCACCCTCAGTGAACCCAGTGATAAATACATTACCGCGACTATCAGTTG
>DATNQK010000698.1:0-9824 GCA_036704065.1 Stenomitos sp. | reverse complement strand
GCCGATTCAATGACAAAAGCAAGGTCGATGGGAACTGTTTCGATGCTGAGCTTGCCGCGTAAGATCTTGGCAATGTCGAGGAGGTCGTCGATGAGTTGACATTGAAGTCTCGCGTTTCGCTCAATCGTGGCCAGTGCTTCAGCGGTTTTCTCTGGGTTCAATTTACGAGATTGCATCAGTTTGGACCACCCCAGTATGGGATTGAGTGGTGACCTTAACTCATGGGACAAGACAGCTAAAAACTCGTCCTTCATTGTATTGACTTGGGTCAGTTCTTCGGTCTGCTGCTGTAAGGAGGCCAATAATTCAGCACGTTCTAGCGCAATGGCAATTTGATCGCAAAGTGCCTGAAATAAATCTTGTTCGGCGGGGGTGAACCGTGTGCGATTGCGACTTCCAAACCCTAAACTTCCAAAAAACTTGCCCTGTGCAATTAAAGGTTGACAAGAGTAGGCGGTGATGCCGAGCGATTGCAGCAGGATGGTTTTAGGATTGGTAGAATATTGCACCTCATTCTGAACAATTTGGCAACGCTGTACCGCAACGGTTCCACAGATGGCTTGTCCTGGATTCAGCCATTCGATACTCTCAGCCACTTCTGGGGAGATGCCGCCATAGAAGGCCAAGTGTAACTTTTGCTGGGATTCGTCGAAAATATAGTTGAAGTACACCTCAATATCCATCAAGGCTTTGAGGTCTTCAAATATGGTTTCTATCAAATGCAAGGGCTGACTGGACGAGAGTAAATCGCGGGTCGCTTCATACAATAACCGCAGGTGTTCGCTGCGCTCCTGTAGTTCTATTTGGGCTTGCTTCTGATCGCTGATATCCATGACTGTGCCTGACAGTCGATATACCTCACCTGCTGTATCAAAGAAGCTTCGGCCTTGTGTTAGTATCCACCGCATGGTTCCGTCAGGCAGGAAAATACGATACTCTTCCTTCAGTTCACTGCGATCGCGAAGGGTGGCTGTAGTTACCGCTTCAATGCGTAGCCGATCATCAGGATGGATGATTTGGAAAAACCTTTCATGCGTCATCGTTGACTCTAAGGGTAACCCAAACATTTCTTTGCTCCGATCATCCCAGGTCACCGCTTGGGTTTTGAGGTTCCAATCCCAAACGCCTTGTTTAGCGCCAGTCAGGGCTAAACGGAGTAGTTGTTCGCTATTTTGCAGTGCAGCTTCGGCACGGGCATGCTCAACTGCTTCTTGGGTTCGTTCCGCAACGGCTTCTGCTAATGTAATTTCTTCAGTTGTCCAGGTGCGGGGAGTGGCGGCATGGATGATCACTCCTGCAACGATCTCGCCGTTTTCTACCAATGGAATGGCCAAATAAGCAGCAATTTGAAGACTCGCCAAGGTGCTTCTAATGCCTACAGCAAAGTTGAAATCTGACTGTACATCTGCTGCCACTACAGGACCACTGATGGAGTCGGAATCCAGCATTTGTTGACGCAGCAATTCTACTGGGTAACCCCCTTCTATCGGTGGAACCCCGTTAACGTAGGCTTGTCGGATACAGTAGTGCGAATTACGAACCTCAAAATAAATAACCCTATTTGCATTCAAGTGTTCTCCCAGAATACGGCTGGTCGTCGCTTGGATTTCTTCAGGATCGCTCAAGGCCCGAATTGCATCCACTAAAGCTACTAAAACGGCATCCCGTTCCGCAGCATATCGTAAGCGTTCTTCTACGCGTTTGCGCTCGCTGATATCTAAAACAAATGCAACGGCCTCTTCTTTTGTGCCTCCGACAATGGAGAAGCCTACCATGACAGGAATTCTACTCCCATCTTTGCGGATGTATTCCTTTTCATAAGGCGTACAGTACCCCTTAATCCGTCCTTCTGCGATGGCTTGTTCATCTAGGGGTATATATTCTGCGGGAGTAATATCACTCCAGCGAAGTCGGCCTGAAGTGACATCTGCTTGGGTATAACCTGTAATTCTAAGTAGCTCGTTGTTTGCTTTGTTGATATTGCCCAGCAGATCACCGTAGAGCATGCCAACGACATTTGCATCCACAAAGCCTTGCAATCGCGCTTCGTTATCGGCAAGTGCGATTTCAGTTTGCTTTTGTTCGGTAATGTCTTCGGCAATTCCAGTAAAGCGATAAACTTCTCCCGCTTCATTGCGCAATGGAAAACAGCGATCGCGCACCCATCGTACAGTTCCGTTTGGCAGCAAAATTCGATATTCTTCATCGTAAAGACCTGCTTCAGCCTTTTCTTGAAAGGCTTGGGCAACTGATGAGCGATCATCGGGATAAATATAATCGTTCCATGTACATTGTTTTTCGTACAATTCTTGAGGATCGAGTCCCCACAAGCTTTTATAGGCTGGGCTGAGATACGTAACCCCAGCTTTCGAGCTATCCTTTATCCAAAGAACGGCATTAATATTCTCAGCAAGTTGGCGAAAGCGTTCCTCACTCTCTTGTAAGTCTGTTTCTGACTGCTTACGTTCTGTTATGTCGATGTGGTTGCCTACAAGCTGAACGGGAGTCCCATCCGAGTCGTAAAAGACTTTGCCTCGACTTAAAACCCATCGCACCTGCTCGTTAGGACAAATGACACGGTATTCGATTTGATAATCTTTACCTGTGTTGATGGCCTGATTGATGGTTGAGAGTAGGCACTTGCGATCGCTGGGGTACAGTTGTTCTGCAAACTGGTCGAAAGTGCCCATAAATGAACCTGGAACGCGACCAAATAGATCATTGAGGTTCTGAGACCAGGTAATTAGCCCTGATTGTAAGTCCCAGGTCCACGTTCCCATGCGAGAAACCTGCAATGCCAATTGCAATTGTTCCTTGCTCTCACGTAGTTCTGCTTCAACCTGCTTGCGCTCTAACAGTTCCTTTTGAACCTGCTGATACAATTCTGCTTGTCGTAAGGTAATACTCACTTGCACAACCAGTTCTTGCAGTAAGTTAATTTCAAAGGTCTGCCAGGTGCGAGGTGACCGACAGTGATGGGCAATTAGTAACCCCCAAAACTGATCGTCGTGTGTAATCGGCACTACTAAATTGGCTTGCACTTGAAACTGAGCCAAAAGCTCGATATGGCAAGGATCGATATTACTGTTATGAACATCAGATATTGCTGAAACCTGTCGCTGACGGTATTTTTCGAGATAGGTTTCAGTAAATGACGTGTCGTAGGTTACTGCGGTTGGATGATTGGCAGAGCAGTTATTAGCTAAGCAAGGATCGTAAATAGTTTTGCTGAGAAGGGCTGGCCATTCCTCGCTCACTGACTCGGCAATAACAGTGCCATAACCATTAGGATGAACTTGAAAAATCAACACGCGATCAGTATGCAAGAATTCTCGCACTTCAGACACGGTTGTTTTTAAGATACTGTCTAATTCAAACGATTGATGGATTTGTTGGCTAATCCGGGCGACTATCTGTTCTCTATCAATTTTCTGTTGCAGTTGGGTTTGTAATTGAGTAGACCTTATGGCTGCTTGGATGGCGATCGCCAATTTTTGGGGTGTAATTTGTTCCTTGACGAGGTAATCTTGCGCACCCGCTTTAATTGTTTGAACTGCAATGCTCTCATCCCCTTGTCCTGTAACAACAATAACTGGGACACAGGGCTGCAAGCTTGGAGCTTGCAATTGTGCTAAAAACTCCAAACCGTTAAGGTCGGGGAGGCGGTAATCTAGCAATACAATATCAGGCTGATGTTGATACCATAGCTCGATTCCTTGACGTCCTAAGCCTGCCTCTACGATGGTATAAGATGATCCCTCTTGGCATTGCTGTAGGTAGCGTTTGTAGAGTTCGCGATCCTCAGCAGAGTCGTCAACCACCAATACAGTATAAGAGGCTTGAACCATAGTACATCTTAGGGGTTTGTGTCAGCTTACGCGCTTGGCTTAGACGAGTACGGTTACTTGCATGTCGTTGTAAATCACACTTGGGTGGAAAGGATATTGCAACCAGTTAATCTCTTGGATTCTTTGTGCTTAATTTGTTCTAAACCCTAGTATGAAAATCTTGGCGATTAGCAATTGAATATATCCTATCACGCAAAAAAAGAATCAGGCTTATTTGTATGCAAAACGCAAAATCTTATTAAAAATCTAGAGTCAAAAAATCTTGATAACAAACAAGCCAAAGTCGGTGATTAATTAAAAGATATGTCTGAACTTCAAGGCTTTGTAAAGATAGCTTACTTGTAGATTGGTTTGTTTTATTTTGGAATTCTTGGTTCTCGTTAAAATCTAAAGATTAAAAGGATACATTTCTTCGAATGGGTAAAAGTTTATCTAATATCAGTTTGATTTCGACTTTGATAAGTCTTAGATCAAATAAAAGCAAATACCTGGCTGTAATTCAGTTCCTCTGTTGATGTTGATTTTTGTGAAAGGTTAAAGCTGATGCTTTAGGGTCAAGTTCTTTGAGAGATGTGCTGTAAGCATGAGAAGGTAATTTTAAAATAGCTAATTTGCTATAAAGACAAATCCATCAAAAGGGGGATGCGCTAAAGATAATGCAAGTTTGCTTGGGTTTGCATCTGTCAGGATGCCATCACAGCGGTATGTTTCTATTTCTGAGGTAACTCTATTGTGTCAAGATCCAGTTGAATGGGGCCACTGTTTCCATACGTTTCCTTGAAGGGCATGATCGATTTCAATGGTTTGGCTGTTTTGCATTGCACATTTCCTGTAATAACGGCCCTGTGTATCACTTGTCTTTCGCTAAGCCTATATCTCGGTCGGTAATGACAGTTATTGATGGGATGTATAGATTGTGTCAAAGGATCAAATTTTTGGGCAAACCCTCAATGAGGTTGCACACCTTAAGGCGTAAGATGTCATTCTTGTACCCTATCAATAGGGTAAGCTTCATCAACTCCGAAGGGCTATTATGGAAGCTAAGTTTTGGCTGCAACGATGGGAAGATAATAAAATCGGGTTTCATCGCAGTGATGTTAACCCGGTGCTGCAAAATTATTTTGCAAGGCTTTCGCTATTGAAGGGGAGCCGTATATTTTTACCATTATGTGGCAAAACGCTTGATATTGCTTGGCTACTGTCTGAGGGCTATCGCATTGTTGGGGTTGAATTATCTGAGATAGCCATTCAGCAGCTCTTTGATGAACTAGGTGTAGAGCCGCAAGTCTCAAGGTTAGAACACTTTAGCTTGTATCTTGCTAAAGATATTGACATCTTTGTAGGCGATATCTTTGATTTATCGAATAAAATTCTTGCTCCTGTAGATGCTATTTACGACAGAGCTGCTCTGGTTGCCTTGCCAGAAGCAATGCGCCGTCGATATACAGCACAGCTAGTAGCGATTACAGGTAAAGTGCCACAGTTGCTCGTCACTTACGAGTACGACCAAAATTTAATGGATGGCCCACCTTTTTCAGTGAGCAGTGCAGAAGTTAAGCAGCACTACAGCAATAGTTATGCACTGACATCAATTGCCAGTAGTGAAGTGCCTGGCGGCTTCAAGGGGATGTGTGCAGCTCAAGAGCATGTTTGGCTATTGCAAGCTCATTAGCTAATTTGCTTGCTTTGATTAATGAGATTAACTATTCTCTCTGAAGTAGAGGTATCGAAACTAATATCATATTTATAATTCATAAATAGGGTGCAAAATACTTTGAAATGTAAGGCAATTGATATCCTTTTCAAGAATACTGCGTTAGTTTTGATCTTTGTCTTGCAAAAAAAATGGTGTTAGGTGGCAATCTAGAGACTTAGTGAATCTGTGCGATCGCCACTCTAAAAAGTGATTCTTGTAAGAGGACTAAGTAATGGTTAGGGTGCTCTGAGGCTTCACTTTAGATATACGGGTTTGGTTTTGGGTTTGGCGACTTCGTTCGTAGACAACATCTAAAGTGCTTTCATAATCCTTGAACTCTGTCCCCATCAAGACATCCCAAAATCGAAAGTATAGCCCATAGTTTCCATTCACTTTTGAGTGATGCATATTGTGGTGGGTTGAAGGGGTTTTCCATTTACCCAACCCATGCCGAGTCCAGCTTTGCGGGATAATTTCGTAGCCAAGATGACCAATAACATTCATCAACATTGAGGCAGATTGATAACCCAGAAGTGCCCAGAAATGTACGGGTAAGATAAACACTACAATTAAATCTGGTAAGGCTTCGACAATGGCCTCAACGGGATGAAATGAATAGGCCGTGAAGGGACTCGTATCAATACTGTCGTGATGAACTTTGTGGGAAAACTTATACAGTGCTTTCCAATGCATTAGGCGGTGTGCCCAGTAGAAAAAGGTATCTTGCCAGAACAGCATCAGGATAATGCTGACCAAGAGATAGGGGATGCCATATTGTGAAACATCGTCATACAGAGATGTCAATCCCTGCTGCTTTGCTAAGTAAATACCAAGGTCAATCAGACCGAAAATACCAATTGAAATCAGCGAGTTCTTGATTTCCTTGCGCCATTGACTGACATTGCTGCGCTGCTTTTGCTGAATGCGAAGCGGTTGCATTTGTTTTCTGTACCAGATCCAGAAAACAAAAAAGGCGGAAAGTGTCATGCCAAAGTAAATCACTAATGCGGGCAAATAACTTTCAAAGACAACGTAGTTTAGCCAAGTGTTGAGTGTAGATAACCCATCCAAGCTATTCAAGTTTGCTAACGCAAGTAAATTAAGGCTCATGACAACTGCTCCAAAACAAGATAGGTTAAAATATGAGTGATGCTCATGTTTTGGATAATATGAGTGATGCTCATGTTTTGTCAAGTAAAAAGTGAGTAATACTCGTGTTTTGTTGTAGGAGAGCGCAAATCTATGACTGATGGTGTGCCAAATCATGCGGGGCTACGACGCAAGCCGCGTCAAACTCGGAGCCAAGAGCGGGTTGACCGGATACTGGCAGTTGCAGAAGCTCTATTCACGACTGAGGGCTATGCCAAAACCACCACCAATGCGATCGCCGCTCAAGCCCAAGTACCCATCGGTTCGTTCTATCAGTTTTTCCCTGATAAGGCGGCCATCTTACAAGCGATCGCCCTTCGGTATACAGGTAGATTGCAGCAGTATTTGAAAACTCTTTTAGATACACCAGACGTTGCTGTATTACCATTGCCGGAGTATGTTGATCGTTTGGTTGATGCTACAGATCATTTTTTTGTCGAGAATCCGGGCTATCATGCTGTGTTTATGGATGCCCAAGGCACCATCCCAGAACTGAATGAAATCGAGAGCGCGGCGGATATGGCGCTGATTGCGGATTTGAAGACAGCGTTGGCCCAACGCAATCCTGGATTGAGTCAAGAAGATCTTGAGGTCGTTGGATTTGTCGTCATCAAAGTGATCGGAAATTTGTTGTGGCTATCTATCGATCAAGACCAAACGCGTCGTCAAAGGCTTGTGCTAGAGACAAAAAAACTGGCACTGAGTTATTTTCAAAACTACTTTCCAATTGAATCGCAGCATTGTTAATCAGACTCCTGCCCCTTGACTGACGGGAGTTTATTTGTGATGAAGTGGTAAGCTACGACGGGTAATTGATAATGCTCTATGGAAAACGCCAATGTAGTGCATCCATGAGGCAAAAATTCCCGAGCATCTCTTGGGCGGCAGATTCTTCAGCCGTGCTATGGTTCTAGTTAGAAAAGTTCTATGTGTTTGGTTGGGATGCATGCCTCAAAAATCAACATGCCAGTCAGCAAATGAGTCTTTTGTGCCCACGATGAGGGCGCTGGTTAGGGCATACCAAGCATTTTCCGCTTATTCCGAATCTCATATTCGAGAGTTTGATTTAACCCCTGCTCAGTTTGATGTGATTGCCACGCTGGGAAATACCATCGGCATGACAATGGGAGAAATTGGAGAGAAGACTTTAATTACAAAAGGCACTTTGACTGGGGTAGTTGATCGCCTGATTCTGAAGCAACTTGTGACCCGTGAAGTCTCCCCCGAAAATCGGCGACACGTTGTTGTACAACTTACACCTCAGGGAAAGCAGGTTTTTGAACAGTGCTTCCCGGTTCATATTGCTCATCTGAAACAACGATTTGAGCAACTTGAGCGATCGCAGTTAGAGACGCTGGCTGATTTACTTGATCAACTTAGAGTGGCGTTTCAGAAATAGTTTCACCCTTTTTCTTGACATCACACAGGCTAGAGGGCTAAAGTTTGGAGTATAGTTCTAGTTAGAACTGTTAGAACTAGTATCAAGGGCGGACTTAATATGTCGCAATCCAATTCTCAAAAGTTTGTTTCGATTTACATGGAGGCTGGAACTCACTGGCTTTGTTCCTGTGGTCTGTCGCAAAACTTTCCCTACTGCGATGGCGCACACAAAAGCACGGCCCAGCAACCTATCGCTTTGGAGCTAGAGAGTCCGAAGGTGGTTGAGATTGCTCGATAAGGCTGACGCTTTTTTGTCAAATATTTCTAGTTAGAACTATCCTGGATAGGAGGATTTGATGAAGATTTCGATTCGTGATGCAAATCAGGTTGTTGGTAAGCATCAATCCCAACAGTTCGTGAAACCGACCATTCATTTAGAAACTGCGCTCTACGGTATTGCGCTCCTGCGGTTGAGCTTAGGTATATTGTTCATTGCCCATGGCCTGCTGAAGGTGATGGTATTTACGCTGCCTGGAACTGCTCAGTTTTTTGCGAGTATTGGACTGCCGGGGTTTTTGGCGGCTCCCGTGGCGTTGGCAGAAATTTTCGGTGGGGTGTTGCTAATCGCAGGAATTTATACTCGCTGGGTGGCTCTAGGCTTATTTCCAATTCTGCTGGTTGCTACTTTCAAGGTTCACGCGGCGCATGGTTGGGTCTTTTCAAACTCCGGAGGTGGATGGGAATTCCCTGCATTTTTTGTGATCGCTTGTCTCGTACAGTTTTTGCTAGGAGACGGCGCATTTGCAGTTGGCTCAATTTTGCACTGTAATCGCTGATCGAGATGCATATGCTACCCACTCTCTTTCTTTCTCATGGAGTACCGGATTTATCCATCCGAGCAGGAAGTGCAAGCGACTTCTTGCGATCGCTGCATCAATATCTCCCCACCCCAAAAGCAATTCTAGTGATTTCTGCTCACTGGAATTCTGATATTCCATCCGTTAGTTCAGCAATCAACCCTCGAACGATTCATGATTTTTCAGGGTTTTCGCAAGTCTTGTACACTTTGAACTATCCTGCTCCAGGTTCACCTGAATTGGCAGAACGAGTCGTCAATTTGCTGGCTCAAGCTGGAATCAACGGTCAACTACATCCTTCGCGAGGTTTTGACCACGGTGCTTGGGTGCCATTGATGTTGGCGTATCCGGCAGCGGAAATTCCAGTCGTTCAACTTTCAATTCAATACTACCGAGATCCTGTTTATCATTGGCAACTGGGGCAAGCATTAGCAAGCTTGCGGCATGAAGGTGTGTTAGTTGTAGGGAGTGGCAGTGCAACCCATAATTTAGGAGCATTCGATCCGAACTATGAGGCGAGCTTTCCTTGGGTTAAACAGTTTGATGAATGGTTAGCTACCACAATCAAGCAGGGAGATTGGGATAGCCTGCTTCACTATCGTCAGCTTGCCCCATTCGCTCAAGAAAATCACCCAACAGAAGAGCACTTATTGCCATTGTTTGTGGCATTAGGCGCGAGTGGGTCAAATCCCCAAGGGACACAGCTTCACAGTAGCTATACTTATGGCGCATTTAGCATGGCTGCTTACTCTTTTAGGATGGTGGATTAAATAACGTCCAGAATCTCGTGATAGTCTGAGGGTCTTTCCCTCCTCTATTTTTAGATGAATCCCTACTCCTCCGATATTGAGCAGCAAATGCTACGGTTTTACAAGTCATTGAACGAGAAGGATC
>DATNQK010000697.1:0-2823 GCA_036704065.1 Stenomitos sp. | reverse complement strand
TTTGTCTTGGGATGCATTGGCTTGCCAACCATAGGGCCGCTTCAGGGAGGCGAGCTGTGGCAATGGGTAGGTGTCTTCCTTTAAATCTGCGGGTACTAGAGTTGCAGACTGGGAGGGTAAGGGTATTGCAGCGGTGGTGTTTGTATTGAGCGGCGACCAGTTTACCCCCGGCACAAACACAGTTTTAGGTGCCGTTTGGCAGCCATTAATCTCAAACAGAATATCGGGGCGGACTTTGTAGACGCGGGCCACTGATTGAAGGGTTTGGGGTGGCGTAATGGCTACAAGGATGCCGTTGTAGGGTGGAATGAGCAGGACTTGCCCTGGTACCGCTTGGCCGTTGCGTACCGCAGGATTCATTCCCATCAGCGTGGCACTTAAGAGCTTGTAGCGTGCTGCAATTTGATTCAATGTTTCGCCAGACTGCACCGTGTGTCGCTGCAAGCGCTCCATAATCGGGCGATACGGGCAGCTTAGGTTGATTGGTGCAGCAGCTGCTTGCGAGATCTGTGGCATTGCTAAGGTCAAGCACACCCCTAACACCATTGCAGTTCTATTGCGGCCTCGGTTCTGCCCTAATTTTGGCCAGAATTTTAATCGATTGAAGGGCTGTAACCCAGTGCAGGGATAGCTGCGAAGGGTAGGGCTTGGCACACTTGAGTCCTCAGGTTCAACGTTCTTTAATTGTGACAAATTCCGTTTTATATGATGAACGAACGGTTCTGTACTGCACAATGTCTGACGACAGTGAATCGGTCTAGGTGCCACGATGTCATGGAGAGCCGCCTATCATGGGACTCGTCTTATTTGCACTCTATGTAACTTGAAAGAATGGCTATGGAAGGACAACGGCGGATTTTAAACCCATGGGCTCGGGCTGTAGCGATCGCAGCAATTGGGGCTCAAACGGCTTGTACAGGCGTAAGATTGCCCTCTCAGCCTGAGCCCACGATATCAATCCAACCCTCTGCCATTCCTTCTATATCCGTAGGTGGCATGACCCTGCCGCCGAACTTTGTGGTTCAGGTGGTGCAATCTGTAGGGCCAGCAGTGGTACGGATCAACTCCGCCCGTACGGTGAAGCAACGCAGTCCAGATTCCTTTTTTGATCGGTTTTTCGAGTTTCCCCAAGAGGTTCCGAGTCAAGAGCGGGTAGAACGCGGGACAGGATCGGGCTTCATTTTCGATGCCAAGGGGCTGATTATGACCAATGCCCACGTTGTGGATAAGGCGGATTTAGTGACGGTACTGCTTAAAGATGGGCGTCAATTCAAAGGTAAGGTCTTGGGCGAAGACACGTTAACCGACGTGGCAGTGGTCAAGATTGAAGCGGATGATTTGCCAACAGTTGCCCTGGGAGATTCCCAAAAATTATTGCCTGGGGAATGGGCGATCGCCATCGGTAATCCTCTGGGCCTCGACAACACTGTGACAGTGGGGATTATTAGCGCGACGGGTCGCTCTGGGGCCGACATTGGGATTTCAGATCGACGAGTACGCTACATTCAAACCGATGCAGCTATTAACCCGGGTAACTCTGGTGGTCCCCTCCTCAATGCCAAAGGACAGGTTGTGGGGGTCAATACCGCCATCATTCAAGGCGCTCAGGGCTTAGGGTTTGCCATTCCCATCGATGCAGCCCAGCCCATTGCGCAGCAGTTAGTGGCAACGGGTAAAGTGCAACATGCTTACCTCGGGGTACAAATGATTGACCTAACCCCAGAACTGCGCGAACGGCTCAATCAAGAAGCTCAATTTAATCTCACAGCTGATAAGGGAGTGCTGGTAGTTAGGGTTTTACCCAATTCCCCCGCCGCTCAAGGGGGTATAGAAGCGGGCGACCTTGTCCAAACCATTGACGGTCGAGCCATTAGTACCACCGATGATGTCCAGCAATCCATTGAGTCGGCCCGACCAGGCCGTCGTATTGCTTTAGAGGTGCAACGCCAAGGTCAACTCAAACGCTTGCAAATTACTTTAGGAAACTTAGCCCCTCGTGCCCTAGAACGGGATTCATCTTCCCCTTAAACTGTGGGTGTTCTGCAGAAAAGTGCCCATCAAGTGCTAAGATTTTCCAGAATTTGTCACCGTTTGGGTTGCTGAGCGCGAACTGCGTCATCAAGCCTGTTTCGAGTTGGCGAAGCTACTTTCACTTTTAGGGCCTGCATCGCAGGTGTTGTTCTCGTCGCTGCGACTGTAGTTGCTAAACGCTTCTGCCCCCTGGACTGGAAACGTTGGTGTGACGAGTGCCGTGTGGCGCATCGTTTAATTCAAGTCCTTTTTATCGTTCACCTCCTATGAATGCAACTGACTCTCGCCCTTTGCGTCAGACATCCTTCGTGCTGCCTTTTGTGGGCACCCTATTGCTTTTAACCTTAATTGTCGATTTTGTGATTCAGTCCTTCTCGCTGCAGTGGAGTAATCCCCAAGCGAAGCTGAATTTTTTCAATGAAATTATTGATCGCGGTGTGATTGCCTTGATTGGGCTCACGCTGGTCTATGCAGGGTTTTGGCTCAATAATGCTTTGAATCCGCCCGTTGTTGCCGAACCAGGCAATCCGACGGCGAATTCACCGCTTCGGAATCCTCAATTTTGGAACTTTGTGGTTGCGAGTTTGCTGGGCCTTGTGTTCTTGCTACTGTTGCCTGTCCACTTTGGCGCTTCTGGCGAAATCTATACGGCAGCAACCACTCAAGCGGATCAGCGGGAGGCTCAAATTAAGTACCAAATTCAGCAGCAGCAGCAAGAGATTCAAGCGGTACTCTCCAGCGGCCAACTCGATCAGCTATTGCAGCAAAAGAACCTACCCCCCGATAGACTGG
>DATNQK010000696.1:0-13525 GCA_036704065.1 Stenomitos sp. | reverse complement strand
CCTTTCAATTGCGATCGCAAAATATTGAATTTTGGCGATGGCCTGCCGACGAGCCTGGTTTAGCAGCCCTTTATTTTGTGGTTGACCATACGCTGCCCCTGCTGCTGTACGTGGGCGAAACCTGCAAAGCCAACGCCCGTTGGAAAGGGGTGCATGACTGTAAGCGCTACGTGCGCAATTATATTGCGGCTCACCGTGTCCATGACCTGGCCGTCAACGTCAGCATTGGTTTTTGGCCCCATGCGCCCGCCGAAACCCGTCCACGTCAACGCTTAGAATCTGCCCTGATTGCCAAGTGGCGATCGCCCTTCAATAAGGAAAATTGGCGGCACTGGGGCACACCCTTTGTCCACCATTAGATTCACCTTGCTACCGATCTCGTGTTTTGCCGTGCTGTGACAATACCCCTTGACTTCCTGCGTCAGAATCCGTTGACTAATAGGAACGAATGGAGAACATGCGTGCGGATTAAAGGACTGGTTAGGGCCGCCCACCAAGTGCGATCACAACTGAACATTGGTGTGCCGGCCCAAGAGGCAGCACATTTTAAAGCCTACGTTCAGCAGACTGTTCGTACCGTCGAGCAACTCTGCCGCGAGGCGCAGATGACGCCTGCACAGTTACCAAAACCTTCCCAATCCGCCTACGCCTATCTCAAAACACTGAACCTCAATCGGTTGCCCATTGCAGCAGATGACCAAGCTGCATCTAGCGCTAGAACCCTCAGCATTAAGAACATCCGCGTAGAGCAACGCCAAATTCAAGCGGCAATGGGTCATCTTGCTCAGCACCCAACCCCCGATCCGGCTGAAGTTGCTAACGTTACTGCAATGCTTCAAACGGTCGTTGCACGGATTGAAGCCTTATGCGCGAAGGCCAACCTAGGCCCTGATGCCTTAGCTGGGTTTGCAAAACCGATTTATGGGTGGATGAAGTTTTTGTTAGAGGCAGATCATCTGGCTAACCATATCTGGGCGGTTCATCGCACTCGACAGTTTGTGCTAGACACAGCCGCTCGCTTACAGAACCTGCCCCCGTTGTGTGCTCAGTCCCTAGTGGTGGAATTTGAGCATGGAGCCAGTCTGTACCGCTTTCAGCACGGCCCCAAAGGCGGGATATTACGGGCCAGCGAGGGCTACATTGCAGCCAGCGATGTTGAATTGTCGGCTTTAGCCCATTTGTTTGTGGTTGGCCCAGACGCTGCAAAGGCCAAATGCCTCAAAATGTTTGCCGCAGATGAATCTTTCCGTGAGGTGTTGATGGCCATTGACCTCATGGCTGACGATGGGGCTGAACAAAGTCAGGGCAGCACTTACGACTTAGAAACGATTTTCAACTGCGTGAACGAGACTTATTTTGGCGGTGCCCTTTCTAAACCACGCTTGTCTTGGAGCCGAGCCTTTACCCACCGTAAATTTGGACATTACGAACCCAGCCGCGATCGCATTGTCCTCAGCCGCACGCTGGATAACCCCCAAGTCCCCAGTTATGTGTTGGAGTTTGTGATGTACCACGAATTACTCCACAAGCAACAGGGTGCAACCTGGACCAAAGAGCGACGTATGGTTCACACCCCGGAATTTCGCCAGCAGGAGTGTCAGTTTAAGGCCTATCAACAGGCCCATGCATTCCTCAACCAACTTGCAAGTCCCTAGGCCGTTGCATCTCTGGAGAATATGGGGTGGTTTTATCTAACAAAGGGATTCCAGTGCCCTGAGCTACCAGGCATTGAGGCGAATGACGGTGACTTCTGGTGGGCAAAACAAGCGACTGGGTAGATGGGTTCCTAAGCCACGGTTGACGTAGAGCAAATTTGCGCCAACGCGATGTAATCCCTGTGCCCAATCCCAATTCTGCACCACCTTGTCACAGTTCTTCGTCAATGGCTTAAGCCAGCGCTGCACTGATTTGTGGCTGTGCTGGCGAATCTTTTTGAGTCCTGTGACTGCTGGGCCAAAGCCAGGAACGACCACTTCGCCCCCGTGGGTATGTCCTGAGAGTTGTAAGTCGACTCGCCAGCGCTGTAGCGTTTTGGCACTATCGGGATTGTGAGAGAGCACCACACGCGGGATCTGGGGTGCAATTTGTGTCATCACAGGTTCAGGATTAAAGCGCGGCGACCAATAATCTCGCAGGCCCACAAGGGCTAAATCTGCACCCACAGGATAAACCACTTGATCCCATAACACCTGAATGCCAGCCCCAGTCATGGCCTGTGTGACCATCTGTCGGGCTTGGGGCCGATATAAGTCATGGTTGCCTAGAACCGCATAGATACCAATGGTGCTGTGTAAGCGCTCTAGCCGTTGGGCTAAATCAAAAATGGGGCTGGGATCGTCTGTAATGTAGTCTCCCGTTAGCACAATTAAATCAGGGTTCGCTGCGTTGGTGGCTGTAATTGCCGCCTCTAGAAGCTGTTCGGAGAGTCGTACCCCATCAAAGTGAAAGTCAGAGAGTTGTACAAGGATAAGTCCATCTAAGCGGCTGGGCAAATCTCGCACGGGAATGTTGAGTTGCTCAATGCTCAGCGGTTCTAGCAATAACCGATTCATGGGGACCGCTCTGTCTCCTACGTTAGTTGCGAGGACTTTACAAGACTCAATTCGGTGCTTGCTTGCCCCCATTGAACTCGACAAAGGTTATGAAAACGTGAACCGAATCTTAAGTGATGTCATGTTTTTTTACTTTTTTTTAAACTATTGGTAGCGAGTCATGAAAAAATCCTTGAGTGAGTCCAACTGCACCCTACGGCGGCAAGCCAGATTTGAAGGGTCGCAAGGGCTACAGTGTTTGTCTGTTGGATTAGGGCTGATTATGCAAGCGTTGCAAGAGTACCAGTGTTCCGTCGGGGCACATATTGAAGCAGATATCCCGGTGAGTTTTGGCAATGACCGAGCGGCGATCGCTGCGGCTTCCCAGTCCGTTGCCCTCTACGACCGTAGCCATTGGGGGCGTTTGCGAATTTCTGATAGCGATCGCCTGGCATTTTTGCATAACCAAAGCACCAACAATATTAAGCAACTTCAGCCGGGTCAAGGTTGCGACACCGTTATCCTAACCTCTACGGCCCGTACCCTAGATCTTGTCAGTGCCTACATCACCGATACAGAGGTTCTGGTATTAACCTCACCCCAGCGCCGTCAATCATTACTGTCCTGGTTAGACCGTTACATTTTTTTCGGAGATAAGGTGCAACTTACGGATCTAACCGATGCAACCGCTTGTTTTAGTCTTATCGGACCTGATAGTGCTGGCCTCCTGTCTCAGATTGGCTGCACCGAACTACCCCAACAGCAGGGTTCCCACACCCTCGCGACGATTGATGGCGTGTCGGTGCGAATTGCCGCAGGGAGCGGATTGTGTACAGAGGGCTATACCTTAATTGCGGAGCGTGAAGCGGCATTACCGCTGTGGCAGGCATTGCAGCAGGCAGGCGGCATCCCCTTGGGGGAACAAGCTTGGGAACAGTTACGGGTTTGCCAAGGTCGTCCTATGCCAGATGCAGAGCTCACCGAAGACTACAACCCTCTAGAAGCAGGACTTTGGCATACAGTGTCCTTCAATAAAGGGTGCTACATCGGCCAAGAAACCATTGCACGGCTGAATACCTACAATGGGGTTAAGCAACAGCTTTGGGGTTTGGAGTTAGACTTTCAGCCGGAAGTGGGGGCAGCGATCTGTGTAGGTGAGCAAAAAATTGGTCAGCTTACCAGCATCGTGCCAGCCCAGTCCGGGTTTTTCGGCTTAGGCTACATCAAAACCAAAGCAGGTGGCGCTGGATTAAAGGTGGGTATTGATGGGGGGGAGGCCACCGTGGTAGATGTTCCATTTCTATCGCGCTCCCTAGCATCGGAAACGACGGTATAACAGTTGCAGGGGAGTGTTGAATTGTATGACGGGAATTCTCTTGACGCTGGTGTTGTCTGGAGTGAGTTGGGTGTACTTGCTTGCATTTAGAGGCCAGTTTTGGCGGTGCGATCAGCGACTCTCGGCGTCAGGTAAAACCACTGTCTCTCAGTGGCCGTCTGTGTGTGCCATTGTGCCTGCGCGCAACGAAGCAGAGGTGTTGCCGCAGTCTTTACCTGCCTTGATGGGACAGCAGTACCCAGGTTCGTTTCGCGTGGTGTTGGTGGATGACCAAAGCACTGACGACACTCGAACCATTGCCCAATCCACCCAATCCAACTACCCGCAAACGCCTTTAACCCTGACCGAAACCGAGCCGTTGCCGAAAGGCTGGTCTGGAAAGCTCTGGGCTGTGCATCAAGGTTTAGAGAAAGCACTGGAGGCAGATGCACCGCTACCGGATTACTTTTTGCTTACGGATGCCGATATCTTGCACGGACAGCATAACCTGAAGCAACTGGTCGCCAAGGCCGAGCGGGAACACCTTGATTTGGTGTCGCTGATGGTGTTGTTACGGTGTCAAAGCTTTTGGGAAAAACTGTTAATCCCTGCCTTTGTCTTCTTCTTTCAAAAACTGTATCCCTTCCCCTGGGTCAACCAGCCGCAACACCCTATGGCTGCCGCTGCTGGGGGCTGTATTTTAGTGCGTCGCGATGTGTTGCTGGCGGTGGGCGGCATTGAGTCCATTCGTAAGGCTCTGATCGACGACTGTGCTTTGGGTGCAGTGATCAAGGGAACGGTGACAGACCGCAACCGAGCAGGACGTATTTGGCTAGGGCTGACCACCAATACGATCAGCTTACGACCCTACCCCTCCTTGGAAACCATTTGGAACATGGTTGCTCGAACGGCGTTTACCCAATTGAATTATTCCTTTGGCATGTTACTTGCCACACTGGTTGCAATGGTGCTGATTTATCTGATGCCGCCTGTGGGGTTAGTGCTGGGCCTCTGGATGCAAGATTGGACCTTGATTGGCGTCGCTGCGTTGGTATGGAGCCTGATGGTGACCGCCTATTGGCCCACCGTTCGCCTCTACCGATTGCCGTTCTGGTGGACATTGACGTTGCCATTAATTGCAGCCCTCTACACGCTGATGACGGTGGATTCTGCCCTGCGTCATCTTCAAGGGCGAGGCGGTGCTTGGAAAGGACGGGTGTATTCCACCAGTTCTATTAAGTGAAGCAGAGAAGGAGATCAGTGAAGCAGAGGTCAATGTTGGTCTATGGTTGCGTTTAATGTGGCGACTTATAGTCCAGCCTTTACGCTTGTGCCTACTTACGAGTGTTTCAACCGCTGTGCCTACTGCAACTTTCGCACAGACCCCGCGCAAAGCCCTTGGCTAACGCTGGCCGATGCCACGCGCCAGTTGCAACAGCTTCCAGCTGGGGTCAGCGAAATTTTGATTTTAAGCGGTGAGGTGCATCCGCGTAGTGTGCGGCGTACCGAGTGGTTCCGCCATATTTACCAGTTGTGTGAGTTGTCACTGTCTCTCGGATTTTTGCCCCATAGCAATGTAGGGCCGTTGTCTTGGGCGGAAATGACTCAACTGAAGCAAGTCAATGTGTCGATGGGGCTGATGCTAGAGCAGACCACACCCAGTTTGCTAGAAACGGTACACCGTGATGCGCCGAGTAAACGTCCAGAACTGCGGCTGCAACAGCTTGACTGGGCGGGTGCGCTCAAAATTCCGTTTACGACGGGGTTATTGCTGGGTTTGGGCGAATCTGAGGCGGACCGCTGGGAAACCTTAGAGGCGATCGCCCGTAGTCATCGCCAGTGGGGACACATCCAGGAAGTGATCTTGCAGCCCTACAGTCCAGGACACCAGGACAACTATTCAGAGAAACCCTTTGGCAGTGAAGATTTAATTGCGGTTGTGGCTGCCGCACGTCAGCTTCTACCCCCAGAGATTACAATTCAAATACCCCCCAACCTGATGCTATCCCCTCAAACATTGCTCGATTGTCTGAGCGCAGGGGCCAGGGATCTAGGCGGAATTGTGCCCCACGACCACGTCAACCCCAACTACGACCATCAAGACACAGGGCAATTGGAACAATGGCTTGCGTCTCGCGGATGGCATTTACAGCCCCGTCTGCCCCTGTATCCGCAATTTGATGCTTGGGTTGCGCCTCCATTACAAGACTTGGTTCAGCGCTGGCGCGACCGCCTTGGGGCAAGATACACTGACCATCAACCCTCTGTTTCTCCAAAGTCTTAGTGTAAACGAACCATGCCTGAAGCACCATCGGACCTCAAAGATCCTTGGGAAACCCCCCCAGCCGCCCTTGACCCAGAGTTGGTCGCCACGTCGCAACGGCTCGTGTCGAAGTCGGAAGCCGTCCTGCATGAGACTGCGGAGCCATTGCCAGAGTGTGCGGTGCCTTCCTCGGAAGCGATACGCATTGCCGAGCTGGAAACGCGTAATCAGTATTTATTCCAACGCAATGTGGCTTTGGTGGCAAAAGTTGCAGCCCTAGAAGCCGCTAACTTGCGTCTCCAGGATGAGCTCTCGAACCTCCGAAAACTGCAACGTCTGTCTGAGACTCCTTGGTATTTACGCTGGCTGCGGAGATCTGAGGATCCCTAGTTGTTTCTGACAAGGGTAGAGGGTCTATACTGCAACTTCTGCCTAACGCTATAGATTGCGCTACCATAGGTACTGAGACTCGAGTATCGGTTGCAGCGTTTGTTTTTAAAGATTGTCAGGTTTTCCTCTGTCTTGTTAGTCAGGCTTTGCTCCGAAATCCTAATCTCTACATTCTTTCCGATTTTGGAGATCTTCTATCTATGTCGATTTATATTGGTAACCTGTCCTATGAGGTTACGAAAGAGGACCTTAGTTCTGTTTTCTCAGAATATGGTTCTATTGAGCGCGTGCAACTTCCCACAGATCGTGAAACCGGACGTCCTCGTGGGTTTGCCTTTGTAGAAATGCAAAATGAAACCGACGAAACCACCGCAATTGAAGCGCTAGATGGTGCTGAATGGATGGGTCGCACGTTGAAGGTTAACAAGGCCAAGCCCCGCGAGAATAGCGGTGGTGGTGCAGGTCGTGGTTCCTTTGGCGATCGCCGCAATAGCGGTAGTTTTGCGCGCAACTATTAGAAATCTGTTTAGGTATCTGCCCATCGATATTGGCTTAGGCTTGATATCGCTCAGGTGGCTACTTTAACCCAATTTTCAAGCTTGCATATCGAGCCGGAGCATTTTTGCTCCGGCTTTTTCTTGAAGAGGTATGGGTTTGCCCTAGGGTCAAAAAGCAATGCAGTACACTGAAGGCAGGATGTCTTGGCCTTAAACAAAGATGTCGGAGCGACCAGAGTATATTCGTCAGAGCACCTTGCTGCATCAGCCCGTTGCCAACCGAGGGGCAACGCGTACCTTTGGCACAGTTGAATCTGTGTGGATGCACCCCCCTGCGCATCGGGTGTTGGGATTTATTTGTGCAGCTGACGCCATTGGCGAGAAGAAGTGGGCGTTTAATTTGGCCCAAGTGGACGACTTTGAGGAGACGGAGGTTATTGTAAAGTCTCCTCCTGCTGAAACGAATGCAGGACAAGTCCGCTTCTTAGAAACATTGCTAGGTCGGGAACTCTGGAGCGATGCGGGCAATCGGCTGGGGGTTCTCAGTGATTATATTTTTCAGCGCGACAATGGTTCCATTCATGAATACCTCTTCCGACCTGATGGGTTGCGGGGGTGGACAGGGAGCCTGATGCGTCTCCCGAGCGAGCGTATTGTACGCTTTGGTAGAACGCGGGTTTGGATTGCAGCCCAGGATGTCTCAACTTTGCTCCCCGATGAAGCGGGTTTAGAGTATAAAGTGTCTCAAGCTGTGCAGGATGTGCGATCGCTGCCTGTACAGGCGATGGCCCAACAAGCCAAAGATCAGTGGCAGACACTGCAACAAAAAGCGGCCCAACAGGTACAGACCATTGCGGCACAAGCCACAGATCGGGCCAAATCCTTGGCAGATCCTTTAATCACAGAAGGGGCTGAACCAACCCAGCGTCTTGTGCAAGAAGGTCGTTCCCTATGGCGGAATGTGCGATCTCGTCTCCAAGATCTCAGTGCCGATCTGACAGCCGAGCCAGATTCCCCACCCAAACAGCAGCAACAGGACAAGCGTTCACAGCCGCGACAGCCTCCCTCAGCAGCGTCTGACCCTGAAATTGACTGGCATCAGATCCCGCCGGAAGACTTAGACGACGATACGCCTTGGATTTAAACCCTCTTTGCGCCAAACATACGGTCAAGTCTAGCGAGAATACAGCGCGCTAAACGAATTCGTGAGCTATAGTAATGAGATGGTAATGGAATGAAAATCGTTCTCATTCAGAGGCTTGATGTTAGAGGTAGATCACTTAGCCGTTGCGTACCGGGGTAACCCAGGTCTGGAATCCGTTAGCTTTCGCGTAGAGCCGGGTCAGGTTGTCGGCGTTATTGGGCCCAATGGTGCGGGCAAGAGTACGATGCTCAAAGCCATGCTGGGTCTGGTGCCTCGCAAAAGTGGTGTGGTGCATTATTGCACCTGTCCCTTGCATCGTCAGTTGCAAAAAGTCGCCTACGTTCCCCAGCGATCGCAAGTGGACTGGGATTATCCCATTACGGTGTGGAGCGTCGTCATGATGGCGCGCACCCGTAGTTTGGGCTGGTTTCGCAGTCCTGGCCCTGCAGCTAAGGCCATTGTGCAGTCTGCGTTAGAGCGCGTTGATATCTTAAACCTCAAGGATCGTCGCATTGGTGAGCTATCGGGCGGTCAGCAACAGCGTGTTTTTCTGGCACGGGCGCTGGCCCAGCAGGCGGAAGTCTTTCTGTTTGACGAACCCTTAACAGGCGTTGATAAAACCACAGAAGCAATTTTGTTTGATGTGTTTGATGAGCTACGAGCGGCAGGCAAAATTATGCTCGTCAGTAGTCACGAGTGGGGGCAAACCCTGGCCCATTTGGATCGGTTGCTGTTGTTAAACCAACGTTTGATTGCCGATGGCGCACCGCAACAAGTGATGACGCCTGAGAATTTGTATCGGGCCTATGGGGCCTCTCTGCGATCGCCCTTACGAACTGCCCTTGACGATACATTGATGTGTTAGCTTCAAAGCAAACCCGACGCCTTAGCCTGTAGATAGGTGGAACCTCCTGCTGAACTGAACTTGTGGGGTTGCACCCTTGTTGAAGCAAATCAACGGAGGTTGAACCATCAATGCGCCAGTTAGAACAATGGGGTTGGCAGTGGTCTCGGTGGTATAAAGGAGAGCGCGGCGAGTATTGGTTTTTAGCCCAAGCCCTGGGGATTGTAGTCTTTTTTCTGCTGCCCGTTCATCCAGTGGTCAGTTCTCTGGCGGGGCCTCTACCCGTCAAGTGGGGGCTCAACGCTGTAGCCGCAGTACTGGGACTGGTGGCAGTAGTCTTTATGGGGAAAGGGTTACTCGATTTAGGCCAAAGCCTGACACCATTGCCTTACCCGCGAGAAGATGGTCAATTGGTGACGAGTGGCCTTTACAGCGTTGTGAGACATCCTCTCTATAGTGGCCTTTGTCTGGCGATGGTCGCCTGGATCATCGCAACGCTCAGCTGGCCGCACCTGTTGTGGGCAGCAATTGTCATCGCGATCCTATTGCGCAAGGCTCGGCTAGAAGAACAATGGCTAGAACGCAAATATCCTGAATATTCTGAATACCGCCGTCAAGTGAAACAGCTCATTCCCTGGATCTGGTGAAGATCGCTCATTTTAGGCCTGGAATTCCCATCCTGAAACCACTCGTTGCACAATAGAGCTAGGGAGCAACTGCTATACCGACCCGAATCAAGGAGAATCCATGTCTGGCTATTTACTATTGGTTGATGACGAGCCCGGTTTACGTGATGCCGTGCAAGCCTACTTAGAAGATAGCGGGTTCACCGTTGATGTTGCCCCTAATGCCAAGGTAGGTTGGGAAATGCTGGAAAAGCGAACTCCCGATCTTGTAATTTCCGACGTCATGATGCCTCAGGTCGATGGGTATCAGTTCTTGCAGCAAATGCGTGAAGATCCGCGCTTTAGTCAGCTTCCGGTTGTGTTTTTGACGGCTCGCGGCATGACGAAAGATCGCATTCAAGGTTACAACGCAGGTGTCGATGCTTATCTCTCCAAACCGTTTGACCCCGATGAACTCACGGCGATCGTCTCCAATATTGTGGCGCGACGGACGGCCTTGAATGTCCAAGAGGGCGGCACCAACATTGCAGACCTCGCCAGTCAAGTGGCCGAGATTAAATCCATCTTGACCAATCGGCCTGTTGTGGCCCAGTCTTCGTCTCCTCTGAACATCGACTTTACGCCCCGCGAGCAAAGTGTCTTAAATTTAGTGGCTCAGGGGTTGATGAATAAGGAAATTGCGCGGCGCTTAGAGACAAGTGTGCGCAACGTTGAAAAATATGTTAGCCGTCTTTTTAGTAAAACAGGCACCAATAGTCGCACCGAATTAGTGCGCTATGCCCTAGAACATGGCTTAACCGAGTAGAGCATTTTGGGCTATCCTAACGTATTGGCTTCAAGGGATCGTTAGGCCGAAGAGGCGATTCTTCAGCATAATAACTACAGTCCTTGCCAGTTCCGTTACGGATAGTACGTTATGAGTTTAGTGCTACAACAATTAACCCTCATTCGGTGTTCTGCCGTGGAGTGGGTGCGCAATAGCTTGATTTGGCGAGCTTTTAATCCTCTCAGACAGTGGCGAGCTTATAGCGGGTTAATGCAATGGGGCACCGAACTCTCGGTTTGTTTGCTATCGGTTTTATTTTTATTCGCACCTTTCATTGCGACCAATTATATTGGACTGCTAGAAATTGGTGGTGCAGGGTTGTGGCTATTGCTCACGCTGTCTGAAGATGCCCCGCAAGCTCAAAAGATTTCTCCTATTCATGGGCTATTAGCGTTGTATTGGGTGTGGGCAGGGGTGGCCACGGTATTGTCTCCGGTCAAACGTGAGGCGCTCAATGGTTTGATTGAACTGACCTTGTATCTCATCGTATTTGCACTGGTAGAGCGGACGGTACGATCTAGCCGCTGGCGAGGCTGGCTGATTGGTATTTATTTATTTGCAGCATTTTGGACTACCCTCTACGGCTTACGTCAGTGGTTTTTTGGTGCCGATGCTCTGGCAACTTGGGTTGATCCCGATTCATCCTTGGCTAATACAACTAGGGTTTATAGCTACTTGGGCAACCCCAATCTTTTGGCTGCCTATCTAGTGCCTGCAGTGCCCTTTAGTTTGGCGTCAGTGTTTGTGTGGCGCAACTGGGGGCCGAAGTGCTTGGCTGCTGTGATGTTTTTAGCCAATACCATCTGTGTTGTACTGACCTTTAGTCGAGGCGGTTGGATGGCATTGGTTGCTGCGCTAGCCCTAGTAGCATTGCTGTTGTTGTACTGGATGTTGCCTTATCTACCAAAGTTTTGGCAGCGCTGGGCATTTCCGATGTTATTGGGTGGCGGAGCCTTGCTGATGCTGGTTGCAATTGTCGTAGTGCCACCTGTTCGAGAACGCTTTCTCAGCATTTTTGCCAGCCGCGGGGATAGCAGTAATAACTTCCGCATCAATGTTTGGGATGCAGTGAAGGAAATGATTCGAGATCGTCCACTGTCTGGTATTGGGCCGGGACATGATGCTTTCAATAAAATCTATCCGCTCTACCAGCGTCCTAAATTTAGTGCTCTAAGTGCCTACTCGATTTATCTAGAGCATTTGGTCGAGTTCGGTGTGATTGGCTTTGCTTGTTTTATGGGTGTGTTGTTTGCACTGTTTCAACAAGGCTGGACCTATATTCAACGTCTTCGACGGCAGAGGTCGGTGCAGGGGCTGTGGTTAATTGCAGCGATCGCCGGAATGGGGGGGCTTTTAGTACACGGTATGGTTGATACGGTGTGGTATCGTCCTCAAGTGTTTACTCTCTGGTGGTTGATGGCGGCCATTGTGACCAGCTATTTCACGCCTGCTGCGATCGCACCAACCGAAGAAGCTTAAATAACGTAATTGCTAGGGTTACAGCAGAGAGCGGGATCACCTGTCTCTCTGCTTTTGCTTTATGAACAGAAAAAATCTTGGTGCTGTGGCTGGTTCACATTTCCTGAATGGTGGACGCGCCATTTAAGCATTTCGTCATGAGTTGGTCAAAGGATGCGATCGCCGAATCGTAGTGCTTAGACTGAATGTACATTTGGCTGAAAAGTACAATTGCCCATTCGGGAACATCCTTGGGGACAAGGACTTTTCGGGTTTGTAAAGGTGGCTTAAACCCTGCGATATATAGGAGTTCATTCATTTGCTCAAGAGATAATTCATGCGCCATTTTAAGAATCCATATCAACTTCCTTTAGAGTTCCCAGTTCTGTGTGTATTCAAGCAAGGTTTCATCTTTAAATCACCAAATCAAGACAATTTTAAATGTGCAGCAGTTGGCCGATGTAATGAGGGGTTTATCCAAAGTTGAATTGGACTTTACAGGATGGTCTTTGGTGTCTTGATAAGGATTCAGTAGGGATCTTAAGACTTGAAGCCCTTAATGGATAAGACTTTAAGCTACTAGCCCCTGCATGAGTGATGATTCTTAGACGAAGTGGATTAAAAGATGAAAATGTGAAGGTAAAGTATTTATTTTTATTGCTAAAATCTAGAAATTTTGTTCGGATTGACAAATAATGAATTTATTTTTCTGCTAGAGTAAATAAAATATTTTTGCTTATTATTCTTTTGTATTTTTGCTTTGGTGCTGATTATCTAGGTTTGTAATTGATTTTTTGATTCAACTTGGAGAGGCTGTGAATTTGAATCATTGGTTGTATTTTTTTTGAGAATCCTCGCCATCTCGCCTGTATGCAGAGCAAGACTGCATAAGACAAGCCAATATCAGTTGCAAATAGTTTCAGTGCCGTGCAGCCTCAAAATAGGGGCTTGAAAATGGGGTGTTATAGACTCCTGCAATCGTTCTATGGAGTTGTATTTTCCAATAGACACTCATCAGTGCTAGATCTGCCCCATCATGTCGCAGTGCCATCAACAATATGTCGTAGTGTTTCCCAGGCTTTTTGAACGTCGAGCTGACTTTCTGCATAGTTATGGCAAAGCAGTTCAGGAGTTAAAAAACTATCGTATTTGTCTATGGTTTTGTTAGAAATGGTTGCTGCTAGTTCAGGGCCATCAGCAGGGCCAGCATCGACCAACTCACCTAGATGCATCATTAACGCTGAGGCAGAGGTTTTCCTGACTACGATGGCAATACTGTCTCGATAGGCTTTAAGCCCTCGGGCTGCTAACTGCACCGCAATGGTGTTAAGGACTTTGTCTCCTTGCCAACAAAATAGCAAGGTGTCTTGATCCTGTTCTAATAGCGCAGTTTGCGCTAGCTCGTAGGCTGCAAAGGTAGAGCGGGTTTGTTGTAATAGTGTTTGAGCGTTCGGGTCGAGAAATCCTGGCACCGCATCGCTACAATACAGCCGATACATTTCCTGCCGGATCCGATCATGGACTTGACCCACGCTGCCGCTAAACTTGGGTTTTTGTGCAGTTGATGCTGCCTCAACGGTAACGAGTCGTTGATGGTCATCTACGGTGAGAGCACGCCAGCGCTGGCCACC
>DATNQK010000695.1:0-1689 GCA_036704065.1 Stenomitos sp. | reverse complement strand
GGACGCCCGACTGTGCTCAAAATTGGGAGCTTGGTCGCCCTTTGCTATCATCAGGCTACTCGATCGCCTGAGACTGAAGTGCGGTGCTAATAACACCCCATCAACTCGAATTCTTCGCTTTTTGAAGGCAATGCAAACTTCATTGAGAATCTGAAAGCCTAATTTCAGAAAGACCTGAATGATAAATTGCAAATTTGCGCAAGAAATGGAAGTTGGTGACTTGTGTCTACTTATTTGGCTCAGTTTGCGCACGGAGGCTTGAGTGCTAGAAATCTTGTCTGTCAAACGGCAGCTTCAGTTAGTCGGTATTGTCGTCATCGCTCTCATGGCTGGGCTGGCAGCTAACGTATGGCAAGCATCACAATCGATTGCCGGCGCAGCGGAAGGTGTGGTCCAGGGTAAAGAGGTCGTAGCAGACATTCTGCCCCCACCACTCTACGTTATCGAAGCACAGCTGACTGCGCTTGAACTTCTAAATACCAATGTGCGCGATCGCGACAAGTTGGCGCACCGTTTGGGGGAGCTGAAGCAGGAGTTTGATAACCGCAATCAGTTCTGGTCGAATCAGCATCTTGACCCTGCTATCCGCGATACGCTGCTAGGCCATCAAAAGGAAACTGCCGAGAAATACTGGAATTTTTTGCTGAGCGATTTCGTCAACGCTGTTCTGCAAGGCGACAAGGCCGGAATCGACGCGATGGCACCTGTCCTTATTAAACTCTATGAAGAGCATCGAGCGCGTGTCGATGAAACCGTCGCTGTTGCTACTGCTTATGCGGACGGGAAGTCTGGGAACCTTCAGCTAATGCTCAATGAAGTAAAGTTGACGGTCAGCCTGCTTGCCGTTGGTGGGGCGCTATTCACCGCTATTCTCCTGACTTACTGCGTATTTTCCATCCTGCGATATCTGGGTGGCGAACCGGAAGTTATGCAGGAGGCCGCTCGACGCATTGCTGCGGGGGATCAAACCGCAGATTTACCCCCCAATCGAGGCCAGGATGAAAGTCTTGCAGCCTCCATCCGGCAGATGAAGGACACCCTACAAAGAAATATTGCTCAAACTGCCTACGAGCGCGCCCAACTGCGCACCCTGCTCAATACCATTCCCGACCTCGTTTGGCTAAAAGATACGGAGGGTGTCTTTCTTGCATGCAACCGCAAGTTTGAAAGGCTTTTCGGTGCCACGGAAGAATCAATCATCGGCAAAACGGATTACGACTTCCTTCCCAGGGACCTTGCGGATTTTTTTCGGGAAAACGATCGTAAGGCAGTTGCTGCGGGGGGACCTACGAGCAATACAGAAGCCGTAACCTACGCTGATGATGGGCATCGGGAGATTCTGGAAACCATCAAGACACCGCTGTACGACGAACATGGCAACACGATCGGCATCTTGGGAATTGCTCGCGACGTTACGCAGACACAGAATCTAATGGAACAACTCAAACAGTCGCGCGAAGAAGCCGATCGTTCGAACCGTTCTAAGAGTTCATTCTTGGCCAACATGTCCCACGAAATCCGGACGCCGATGAATGCCATCATCGGCATGGCCGATTTGGCTTTGGCGACACCGCTTTCTCCTCGGCAACAGAACTACATCGGCAAGATCAAGTCTGCGTCGCATGCACTGCTCAATATCATCAATGACATTCTCGACTTCTCCAAGATTGAAGCCGGTAAGCTTGAGAT